>JBBDKW010000018.1:0-56388 GCA_040879175.1 Saccharimonadales bacterium (SeqCode) | reverse complement strand
CCCACTCGATGTATCTGTTGCTTAAAAACAGGCTCGCTGCGGAACTCCTCAGAAATATGCCACTAGGCATATTTCTTCGTCAAACAGTCCTCGCGGCCAAGCACGCCTCTTTTTAACAACATCTACTCGGGTTAGCTCCTTATGTTTGTTCAAAGGAGGGGCTCGCTCAGTCATTGATATACTTAAATGAATGAATAGGTTTTGGAGGGTTTTTGCTGGGACTGCGACGCTGACCATTTTGGCGTTGCTGGTATTTGGCCTATTTAACCTCCAAGCCATAGAAGACTGGCTGAGGCTTAGAAATTACACACCGCCGGCAGCCATTGCCGCCATCGCCCGAGCCGACACGATGACTGATGATGCTAAACACATCTTTTATGTCACACACCCGGACTTAATAAACGAGGCTGATGCTTTCCGCCAGGCCTGCCCGAGTTTTGAGCAGACAATCGTGCTTGGCTGCTACCACACCGGTTTTAGCAGCGCCATCTACATCTACAACGTCCAAGACGCACGGCTTAACGGTGTGGTCGAGGTTACGGCGGCCCACGAAGTGCTGCACGCCGCCTATGACCGCTTAAGTCAAGATGATAAAAACCGCATTAATGGGCTGCTCAATGATTTTTACAGCGACGATCTGCGCGATAGAAGAGTGCTTGAGACAATCGACACCTATAAACAGACCGAGCCTGACGAACTGCTGAATGAGATGCACTCGATTTTTGCTACCGAGGTTGGCAGCCTGACACCTGAGCTCGAGTCCTACTATCAGCGTTATTTTAGTAACCGTTCGGCTGTTGTCGCCTTTGCCAATCAATACGCCGATGAGTTCGCCAGCCGCATAGCCAAGATTAAAGATTTCGAGCGGCGGCTGGTGGATTTGAAGCAGAGAATCGACAAAGAGGAAGCGGCGTTGAGCAGCCAGCTGGAACAGCTTGAGGCTGATAGAAGGCGACTGGATAGCCTGCGCGCCTCTGGTCAGGTTGACGAGTACAACGCCGCTGTGCCGGCTTTTAACGCCGCGGTTAATGACTACAACGATGGAGTTGTCGAATTGCGGGCCGATATCGCTGAATACAACCGGTTGGTAGCCGCCCACAATGCCTTAGCGGCCGAACTGAGTAGTTTATACGATTCGCTCGACACCAGCCTTGCCCCGCAAACGGCGAATTGAGCATTTAGCATTGCCCACTTTGCATTTATTTAACATTAAGCATTGACTCATTGGTAAATAAAAAATAAATGTCAAATGTTAAATGGTAAATGTAGAATGTATTTATGGCGAAACGTTTGGGAGTCAAATACGTCTGTGGTAATTGCGGGGCTGTAAGCACCTCGTGGACCGGTCGTTGCCGGGTTTGCGGTGAGTGGAACACTTTACAGGAGCAAGTTGAGGTCAGCACTTCGACCGCCGGCGCCAGCGGTAAGCGCTTAAATATTGAATCGGTGGCCAACGCGGCAACCGCCAAGACGAAACGGGTTTCTACTAAAATATCTGATGTTGATGAGGTTTTGGGCGGTGGACTGGTAGCCGGCAGCGTCAACCTGCTGGCCGGACAGCCGGGTATGGGTAAAAGCACTTTGCTACTACAAATTGCCAACAATATCGCCGGCGAACAAAGAGTCTTATATGTCAGCGGCGAAGAATCCGGCCAACAGATAGCGTTGCGGGCAGAAAGGCTAGGGACTAAGGCCAAATCGCTTCAACTGGCCGTTTCTACGGTTACGAACGATATCGCGACAACGATCGCCTCCGGCGATTTCGACGTCGTGATTATGGACTCGGTGCAGTCGATTGCCGTCAACGAGATCACTTCGGCTGCCGGCAACATCAGCCAAGTTACCAACAGTACCCAGCTTTTGAGCGCGGCGGCAAAATCGACCAATACGGCATTGGTTTTGGTCGGTCACGTTACCAAAGAAGGCTCGATTGCCGGGCCAAAGGTCTTAGAACATATCGTAGACGTGGTGCTGCAGCTGGAAGGCGACCGTTATGGTGGTTTCAAAATACTGCGGGCGGTAAAAAACCGCTACGGCGCCACAACAGAGGCCGGAATCTTTGAAATGACAGATAAGGGTATGCAGGCGGTTAGTAACCCCTCGGCGGCATTGCTGGCTGAGCGCCAGGCCAGCGACGGCTCGGTAGTCCACGCGACCATGGAGGGCAGCCGGCCGCTACTCGTTGAAGTGCAAGCCTTGGTCAATCCTACGAGTTACGGTTATCCCAAACGGACGGCCAGCGGCATTGATTTGAACCGCGTGAATCTGCTGATTGCCATGCTGGAAAGACGCACCAAACTAAAGCTGGCTGACCGCGATATTTACGTCAACATCGTCGGCGGCATCCGATTAACCGAGCCGGCGGCTGATTTGGCTGTGTGTATGGCTATCGCTAGCGCCGCCAAAGGAATGCAACTGAAGAAAAACGCCGTGGTGTTTGGTGAAGCAGGGCTCTCCGGTGAAGTGCGCCACGTGCCTTTTTTAGAAAAACGCCTGGCCGAAGCCAAAAAACTCGGTTTTGAGGCGGCAATCGGCCCGGTTGTAAGATCAGGTAGGAAGCCGGCGTTTTTGCTGTCGGTTACTGACGTGCGTAGGGCACTCAATACGTTTCTGGAAAAAGACTAAACAGAAAAGCTAATAATCTACGGTAGTTGTATCAGTTGTGCCGTTACTATCTCTGACCGTGACCGACGTCTCATCGGGTATCGTCGCCTATGGGTATGTACAGCTTGTGCCAGGTTCGCCATCGCAATAAACAAATGAGGTTAAAGTATTGTAAACATCATAAGAACCAATTCCGCCTGACCAGTTAAAGTGTATATTTGGACCTTGTTTATTGGCCGAATCAAAGCTCAAAGAGCCTCCCCCGCCCGAGAAGTTGACACTTACTGCATTACTCGTAGCGTCATAAAGCACGCTGTCTATGACTTGCGCCGTCACTTTTCCGCTACCTCCTGACGAGGCGTTATATGTTATAGACACAGTGTCGGCCGGGTCAGATACCGGCTTTGAGCCGACCAACTGGCCGTTGACGTAAAAGTTAACGGTTCCGGGGTACTGTGAGTATTGCGAATCGTTGAATAGATGGGTCCCGGCCTGCACGAATGCCGTAAACGTACAGCTACTGCAGTTGGTGTCGGCGACAGTCAAAGTTATGCTGGGTTTGGTATCGCTACAACTGTGCACATCATCTGAGGCACCAGTTGTGCTTGTTGATGTAGAACCGGCGGCCCCACCGGGCGGATAGAACGGGTCAACCGAGAAAGTTGTGGGCGCCGAGCTACCGCCGAGTTTTTGTTGGGCCAAGGAAGGCGTGCAATTGGTCGCCAATTTCCCGGAGACTTTATCGAGGGTGATGCTCTGGGTGCTGGCACCCTTCGGCTTGTACCAGGACGGGTAAAGATCGGTCCCCGGACTGGGCTCCACCGAACCATTGCCGACGTGCGTTCGTACTACGTAAGCCGGCAGGCGTTGAATACCCGAGGGCTCGGTCCAGTTTTCGGCCTTGGCACCCGATGCATCAAGAGCAGCCCTCATAAAGTCGCGAGTCAAAGGTTGTGTCAAGTTCTCCATAAATGTCGTCAGTCGCTTGTTACGGGTGTGGTGGCCTACCCAGCTACCAACGGCGTACTTGCTATTCCAACCCATCATCAACCCATCGAAACCGTTGTTTGTAGTACCGGTTTTAATGGCCGTGCGCCAGCCGTTGTAGTTATGCCATTTTCTGGGGAAAGACAGATAGCTGGCGTTGGGGTCCGAAGCGATGTTGCTGACTATGTAAGCGGTCTCCGGCCGGACGGCCTGCTTGACACCGTCATCGCCCTCCTTTGGCTGTTTCCATTCATAAAGCGGCTTGGTTTCGCTCTTGGAATCATAAATTTTTAGGATGTAGGTTTGTGGAATGGCCAAGCCCATCCGGCTAATCGAAGCCACGCCGTGGGTGTGCTGGTCAAGGTGCAAGTAAGCGCCGTCACCGATGGCTGAAGCCCCGTAACACTGGGTTTCGTCCGATTTCGTAGCTGTGTTGACGTCTACGCCCGGGTTGTAACACTTGTAGGCTCCGGGAGCCGCCATCAAATCATTGGCGGTGCTGATGGTTTTGTTTATAGAGGCGGTTTCATTGCCGGGAACTACCGCCAGCATAGCCTTGACCGCCGGCACGTTACGCGAACCTCCTAAAGCATAACGTAGGCTTTCGGCGCCCGGGTAACGGAAGTCATAGTTATAAAGACAGTTGCCGCCGCTGGCTGGGCCCCGGCCGAAGGACGGCTTAGCCTTATTGGTACAAGGGTAACCTGGTATGGGTTGCTGAACATCATACAATACCGAGCCGGCGCCGGCGTTATTGTTTTCTATCAAAGCCACGTAGTCGTACGGCTTGAAACTGGAGCCGGGGGAGATGTTCCACTGGGCATAGTTAATTTTGCCGTACTCATTGTTGTCAAAGTCGTTGCCGCCAACCAGTGCCACTACTTGGCCAGTTTTGACGTCTTCGGCTACCAAGGCTTGGGCGTCGGCGCCAAAACGCAGGGCGTTAGAACGGTTTTTCTGAACGGTCTCTTCAGCTAGTTTTTGGAGCTTCATATCAAGTGTGGTAATTACTTTCCAGCCGCCCGGCTTATTCGATCCGGGTCCCTGAGGAGCTCTTTTAGTAATTATTTCGTTGCGAGCCGCCAGCACGAAGTATGGCGCCCGGATACCGGCGTATTTGGTCTGCTGCGGATGGATGGTAGCCAAGATATCGAACTTTTTAGCCTCGTCGGCTTGTTTTTGGTCAATCATTCCCAGGTTAACCATCTGGTCGAGCACATAGCCGTAGCGGCCTAGGAACTCATCTTTATTGAAGTATTCACCGCTGTAGGGCGAGTACAAGGTGGGTGATTTAGGGATGGCTGCCAGCATCGCTGCCTCGGCAAGAGTTAAATCCTTGGCGCTCTTATGGAAGTAATCGGAAGCCGCCACTTGGACGCCGTAATCGATGCCACCGTAAGGGGCAGCGTTAAGATAACCGGTTAGGATCTCCTCCTTAGTGTAAGTTCTTTCAAGTTCAACGGCCAATATCAACTCTTTGACTTTACGGGTGAATGTCCGCTGCTGGGCCCAATCCTGAGTCAGCTTGACTAGCTGCTGAGTAATTGTTGAACCGCCTTGCCGGACGTCGCGGTGAAGGATGTCATTAATGGCGGCTCGGGTAATGCCCCTGATATCGAACCCTCTGTGGTTATAAAAATCTTTGTCCTCAACCGCGACGGTGGCATCCTTCATAAATTTAGATATGTCTTCGGTGCGCACCGGCACACGCTTAACGGCGTTGTAGTCCTGCCAGAGCAGAACCTTACCCGTCCGGTCATAATAGCTGATGCTGCCGCCTAATGAACTACCTGATATGTCCTTAATGTCCGGTAAGTCTTTGCGGAAATAAGCAAAAACGCCCAGCGTTAAAACAAATAAGACCAAGATTGCTATACCGGTGATCTTCAGGGCCATGATGCCACCGTCGCGGCTAAACCAATACTTGGCTACGTGCTGAGGGTGTAAGCGCCAGAGCAGCCGCTTGAGCCTGGACTTAGGCAAGCCTTTGAGCCTGTTCAATTTACGCAATGTCTTTGCCTCTCGCATAGTTGACCAACGCTGGCTAAGCGAACGGTTGACTTTAAGTACTCGCCCGCTACGGGTCGCTATAGGCTTGCCACCCCGTTTCGGCCGCCGGGGCTTACCAAAACCCTTGATTTTCATTGTTTAGATCTCATCTCCTGCTAACAACGTATTATAGCAAAACGCTTCAGATAACAGCAGCATAACAGCCTGCTTCCAGCGGAGCTGGAACTCCGCTGTTGTTCTTGGCAAATTGCGGTGTCAGCTGCGCTCGAAGCTTGCTCAACGTATTAGCTATACGCCTCGCTCGCTTCTCCTGGCTTCCTTGCACTTTGCTCAGGTGCTGTTGTCTGAGATAACAAGAATAATCCAGATGTGGCATACTATTATTGCGGCCTTCGGCCTTATGAGAAACCCCTTCGCGGTTTCTCATCGCGCCAGGGAAATGGAATACATTTCACTCGGGCTGCTCTTCCGGAGGATATCCACAAAATATATTAATGACAAATTTACTGAGAAATACCTTATGAGCTTGAGTGAAGATTTGGCCTGGCGCGGGCTGGTAAAAGACAAAACCTTTACCGATTTGGGTTGGCTCGATGAACCCAAGACTTTCTACCACGGCGTAGATGCCTCTTCAGATAGTTTGACTATCGGCAATTTGGCAGCGCTATTGCTCGCCAGAAGACTGATTGACGGCGGCTGGAAGGCCGTTTTGCTGGTAGGCGGTGCTACCAGTTTGATTGGCGACCCAGGTGGTAAGACTGAGGAGCGCGAGCTGCAGCCGCGCGAGGAAATCCTGCGTAACACCGAGGCTATTAAAGAGCAAGTTTCCGGCCTATTTGCCGGCCAACACTTTACGCCGGCAGACAACTATAAATGGCTGGCGGACGTCAAATACCTCGATTTTCTACGAGAGGTTGGCAAGAGTTTTTCTATGACCGAGCTGATGCAGCGCGAGTTTGTAAGGGAGCGGATGGGTGAGGGCGGCAGCGGCGTCAGTTACGCCGAGTTCAGTTACTCTCTAATCCAGGGGTATGATTATTGGCAGCTGTTTAAAAATCACGCTGTGGAGTTGCAGATTGGCGGCTCGGACCAATGGGGTAATATGCTTTCGGGGGTGGCGCTTATTCGTAAGAAAGAAGGCAAAGAAGTCCACGCCCTAAGCATGCCGCTGGTAGTTGATAAAGCGACAGGCCGGAAATTCGGCAAAACTGAGGCCGGAACAGTGTGGCTGGACACCCAAAAAACCAGCCCGACGCAGTTTTACCAGTTTTGGATTAACAGCGACGATGCGGACGTCGAAAACTACTTGAAAATCTTCACTCTGTTACCCAAAGAACAGATAGAGCAGGCGGTGAGCGAGCATAAGGTAGACCCATCACAGAGAAAGGCCCAGAAAAAATTAGCCGAAGAGGTCACAAAGCTGGTGCATGGCTCGGAAAGTAGCGCCGCCACCGGAGTTACGAAATACTTGACTAGTCAAGTATCTATTTCTGGGGCTACACAGGAAGAGTTAGCACAAATCAGAAATGAGGTACCTTCTACCAGAGCAAGAGATGTCGGAAGCATCATAGATGCTTTAGTAAAAACAGGACTTGTCGCCTCTAACTCAATTGCGAGAACAATACTTGCAAATGGCGGTGTATATATTAACGGTCAACAGGTAACACGTGATACATTCGAGCCGCGCGACTTCCAGAACGGCCGGTTACTTCTGCGCCGCGGCAAAGCCTACAAGGACTCTGCCCTGGTAGAATTAGAATAGATGGTTCAAGCTAAAAAAAGCGTTCGTAAGGCCGATCAATACGACGACCCTAAGTACAACTATCAGGACTACTGGGCGGGGCGGGAGTACGAACACGCGGCTGAAGAGATGGCTATTAACCGCCTGCTTAAAGGCCAGAGTTTTGAACATGCTGTTGATGTCGGCGGCGGCTACGGACGCCTTAGTAAGCTGCTAACCAAATATGCTGATAAAGTTACTTTGGCAGAACCGAGCCAGCAGCAACTCGATATAGCCAAAATTTATCTGAAAGATACGCCCAAAGTCGAGCTCAAGCTACTACAAGCGGCTGACTTAAAAGTGCCTAAAGGATCGGTTGATTTAGTTCTGGTTGTGCGGGTAATGCATCATCTGCCTGACCCGATGACCGAATTCAAAGAAATAACCCGAGCTCTAAAACCCGGTGGAACCTTTATTTTGGAGTTCGCCAATGACGCGCACTTCCTGAATCGGGTTAGGTATGGTATCCGCGGCAAGCGCGTGCCTCACACTCCAATCAGTATCCAAGATGAAGCCAAAGTTAAGGCGGGCGAGCTGCCCTTTGTGAACCACCACCCCAAAACCATTATTAAAATGTTGCAAAAAGCCGGTTTCGAAGTTGAAACTATTTTAAGCGGCTCCAACCTGCGCTCCCCCCGAGTTAAAAAAGTTTTGGGCAAAAAGCCGCTTCTGGCACTAGAAAAAATCCTTCAACCGCTACTAGCGCCAATATACTTCGGCCCCAGCGTCTGGCTAAAACTCAAAAGAAGATAATGTTGCTACACTTGTAGCAGTGACGCTTTCTACGAAAATCACCGAACTCAAAGGCGTAGAAGACGAGGTAGCCAAGAAGTTGGCTGTCCTTAGCATTAGAAATGTCAACGATTTAATTACCAACTACCCGCGCCGGTACGAAGATTATTCGGAGGTCATCTCGATAAAAGATCTTAAACCCGGCCAAGTAACACTGGAGGCTCAAATCGGCCAAGTTACCGGCCGTTACGTGCGGCGCGGGTTGCACATAACAGAGGCGATTGCTAGCGACGAAACAAGCGCGGTACGTCTGATATGGTTTAATCAACCGTACCGCGCCGGTGGTATTAGGCGAAACCAGCCTTACTATATCGGCGGTGAATATAGCTTAAGGCGCGGCCGATTCAGCATCACTAATCCATCTGTTGAGCTAGTAAGCGATTTCCCCATCAACACCGCCCGTATTATTCCGATTTACCGTGAAACAAAAGGCTTAAAGTCATTTACCATCCGCAAATTGATTCGGCAGGCCCTAACAGACACCGGTGAACTGCCGGATCACCTACCGCAATGGCTAATCAATGAGCAGAAGCTTATGCCGTACTCGACTGCTGTGATGGAAATGCATTTTCCAAGCTCGAGTAAAGAGCTCGAGAAAGCAAAAAGGCGCCTGGGTTTTGAAGAAGTGTTCGAACTTGCGCTGGCGGCACTGCTCAATAAGTACGAGTTATACCGCAACAAAGCCCTAGCCATACAGTTCAGCGAAGTGTTAGCGCGCGATTTTGTCGCAAAACTACCCTTTAGGCTGACAGATGCCCAGCGCAAAGCAACGTGGCAAATTTACCAGGATATGGCTAAGAGCCAGCCGATGAACCGGTTGCTGGAAGGCGATGTCGGCTCGGGTAAAACAGTCGTTGCTGCCATGGCGGCTCTAATGGCGCTGGAGCAAGATTTCCAAGTAGCAATGATGGCACCGACTGAGATCTTAGCCCGTCAGCACGCTGATAATTTGTATAAGCTACTTGCCAACGTTAATTACGAGACACATGTCGGGTTATTAATCGGCGGGCTAAAACCGAAGCAAAAAACAGAGACCAGAAAGCGGATAGCCGGTGGAGATATCGGCTTGATGGTCGGTACACACGCGTTGATTGCCGAACAGGTTGATATGCGCAAACTGGGGCTCGTCATCGTAGATGAGCAACATCGATTCGGCGTCGATCAACGCAAGAAGCTTCAGGCCAAGGCCGGCCATATGCCGCACGTACTTCATATGACGGCCACGCCGATACCGCGCAGCCTGGCTCTCACCCTATATGGCGAACTCGATATTTGCATTCTTGATGAGATGCCTCAAGGGCGCCAGCCGATTATTACTAAAATCTGGTCACCGAATTCACGCAAGCAGCTTTATGAGCAAATAGATAAAGAACTCCAAGCCGGCCGGCAGGTGTTTATCGTTTGTCCACTAATTGCCGACTCTGAAACCAGTCGCGGCCTGTCGGTTGAGGAAGTATTTGAGCGTATTAGCAAAAGAGATTTCAAGCATCGCCGCGTGGGCTTACTGCATGGCCGCCTGAAATCGGCCGAAAAAGACGGAGTGATGCAGAAATTCCTAAATAATAAGTACGATATTTTGGTCAGTACCACAGTCATTGAGGTTGGTGTAGATATAGCTAATGCGACGATCATGGTTGTAGAGGGTGCAGAGCGATTCGGACTGGCGCAGATCCATCAACTTCGAGGCCGTGTTGGGCGAGCCGAGCACCAGAGCTATTGTTATCTGATTCCGAGTGACAGCCAAGACCCAGGCCAGCGTTTGAAGGCCTTAGAAACTTTGAATAATGGTTTTAAGTTGGCCGAACTCGACCTTAGGCTGCGTGGCCCGGGAGCGATTTACGGCACTATGCAGCACGGCGCGCTCGATTTGAGAGTAGCTAACCTTACAGACATAAAGTTGATTGCTGCCGCTCGTAATGCCGCCCAGAAATTCATCGAAAAAAGCGAGAATATCAAAAAGTACCCGCATCTTGCCCGGCGTGTCGCTAATCTCAGGGCCATCACCAATCTTAACTGAAGATTTACCCCCCCGAAAACTCACCGACCGGTGAGTTTTCGGTGTATTGTACTCTGCAGGCCTTACACTGTACGCTGTTTGTATGAGAATTATTGCGGGCAAATTAGGCGGTAGGCAGTTCCAGTCACCTCACGCTCATAAAGTCCATCCAATGAGCGATAAAATGCGTGGGGCGCTGTTTAATATTTTAGGCGACGTTCAAGCATTATCCATACTTGATGCTTTTGCCGGCAGCGGAGCGCTGAGTTTTGAGGCCGTTAGCCGCGGGGCGGCAAAGGCAGCCGCCATAGAAATCGATAAGGGTGCGCACGCTCAAATTCAAAGAAATATAAAAGATCTACAGGTAGAAGACGGAGTTAAAGCTATCCGTGCCAACGCCGGAAGCTGGAGTGACAAAAATCCTGCTTCTAAATTTGATTTGGTTTTATTAGACCCACCGTACAATGACTTGTCGCACGAGCTTTTAGCTAAACTGACTAAGCATTCCAAACCGCAAGGACTTATAGCTCTTTCATATCCTGGCAATAGACAACCACCGACTTTTGGCGGGCTAGAACTCATAACAGCCAAACTCTACGGCGACTCACAACTGGTCTTTTACCGCAAAATAAGCTAAAATAACAGTGGTAGCGGGTGAGTGGTGAAATTGGTATACACGCTAGGTTTAGGACCTAGTGCCGCAAGGCGTGGAGGTTCGAGTCCTCTCTCACCCACCAGCAATATTACGCAGATATTTTTTTGAGTTCTTGGTAGCGGAGGGCTGGGGCGACTGTATAAATCGCGCCTAAGACGAAAGCAATTAACGGGCCGAAAATCGGTAAGACGTTAGTTATAGATAAAAGCACAGCAACAAAAATAACGCTGTAGATGGGCCAAGCAAAACCCCTCGTCATCCGCCAGCTGCGCCTAAAGGCTCCTTCTATTGTGGTTTTTTGGTCAATCAGTACGAACGGTACAAAAAATAGACGCCAAATCAGGATTACCCCCGGGATAATGAGTGCAATGAAGCCGGCTATAAGCGCCAGAGCGACCAAGATGAATGCTCCTATCAGCTTCAGCCACAACCATCTATCCACCAGCTCTCGCCAAAGCCCGCTGAGCGTAATTTTCTGGCCTTGAGAAGCCCTTAAGACGGCGATGGTAAGCAACAAATAGGCCAAGGCATACAAGATGCTGATAAAGAACATAAAACCGCCGGCGGCAAATACGCCGGTATCCACATTACTGCCGAAGCCGCGGTTGATTAAGAATGCCTTCCAATCTCGCGCCGGCTCATCTTCTACATACCGTCCGAGCGTTTCCCACATAGCGAGCAACACGCCGACCGAAAACAGCACAATAAAGACCTCGGAGTTGCGTTTTATAATCTGGTAACTCTGGCCAAATAGCTCAAAAGCACCGGCTAAGTGCAAGGGGGAGCCGCGCCTCGGTCTATTTTTCGCCATACTAAAAGTTATCTTACCATTGTTATCCCCTGCGGGGTATAATTACTCGTAAGATAAATGCTCAATGGACAAATTTTCAATGTTCAATGAATGGACAAATAGCCAATGCTCAAATAATGCATTGAATCATTGTTACATTGATAATTCATTGTCAATTGCTCATTGTTCATTGCTCATTGCCTCCGAGGGAGGCATCTAATGGCTCTTTCTACTCAACCGTATAAGGGCGCGCGCGATTTTTACCCTGAGGATAAGCGCGTCCAGAAATATATGTTTGGCGTACTGAGACAAGTGTCTGAGAGCTTTGGCTATCAGGAATACGACGCGCCGATTGTCGAACCAATCGAGATTTATATGAGCAAGACCAGCGAAGAAATCGTGATTGAGCAGACATTTGTATTTACCGACCGCGGTGGTCGCACCATAACCTTGCGCCCGGAAATGACACCTTCGGTGAGCCGAATGGTTGCCGGCAAAAGGCAAGAACTGGCGTATCCAGTCCGTTGGTACAGCATACCCAACCTCTGGCGTTATGAGCGGCCACAGGCCGGGCGATTGCGCGAACACTGGCAACTCAATGTTGATATCTTTGGCGTGGCCGGTATTGAAGCCGACCACGAGATTATTTTGCTGGCCGATAAAATACTGAAAGCATTCGGGGCTAAACCGGATAGCTATACCATCAGGCTTAACAGCCGCCAGCTTCTTAACTGGTTCCTGCTGGAAAACTTCCATTTCGACCAATCACAGATACAACCGTTGGCGAGGCTGATAGATAAACTGGACAAAGTTTCCGAGAAAGAGTTCAAGGCGTCTGCCAGTATGTTTCTCAGCCCGGCACAAGTCCAAGCAGACGTTATATCGCAGCTACTCGGGCTTTTGAAAGTCAAAACACTGGGTGAACTGCCGCTGGTTGTACAGCAGCATCCAGCAGCCAAGCAACTACAACATTTGATGAGTTTGTTGATTGCCAGCGGAGTGCAGAGTGCTGTGTTTAATCCATCTTTGATGAGAGGATTTGATTACTACACCGACATTGTCTTTGAGGTGTATGATAACAACCCGGAAAACAGCCGTTCGATGTTCGGCGGCGGGCGCTATGACGCGCTGGTTGGCGCCTTCGGCGTCGAGCCGGTGCCGACAGTCGGCTTTGGAATGGGCGATGTGACGCTGCAAATGTTCTTGGAAGGCCACAAACTGATGCCGAAATTTGAACCAGAGACTGATGTCACAATCGTACTGATTGGTGATGTTTACGAATCTGCGCAACAAACTTTAGCAGATTTGCGAGAAGAGGGATTGAGATTGGCGGTTGATACGTCCGGGCGCAAACTCGATGCCCAGCTCAAGAGTGCGGTCAAGTCCGGTATACCATATGTTATATTCTTGGGCGAGCACGAGCTCGCCACACGCCGATTCAAGCTGAAAGATTTGCGAAGCGGCGAAGAAAAGGAGTTGTCGCTTGAACGCTTGGTCAGTACTCTTGCTGCCCGTCACCGACCAAAAGACGACCTAAATAATTAGACTCCTCGGCTAATCGCTCACCCGTTAGCTCAGAAGAACGTTTCGCGCCGGGTCGGCTACAGCGACTCGAGCTGCACTTGCTTGATTCTTCTTCGCCACCGAGTTCGCTCCTAGGTGTATAATCGCTTGGATGAGAGTTGAGAGGAACGACATAAGCCCGACCAAGATCAAATTGGTCGTTTCGGCCGATTCTGCTGATATGGAGCCAATCAAGCGGCACGTGCTGGCGCATTTTAGGCACCGGGTGCAAGTCCCAGGCTTTAGAGCGGGCAGCGCGCCGCTGGCAATGGTTGAAAAAAATGTTGACCAGAAGCTACTGCTCGATGAGTTTATAGAGCACGCGCTCAACCAGTTTTACGGCCAGGCAATTCGCCATCACAATTTAAGGCCGGTCGGCCAGCCGCAGGCTCAGCTTAAGAAGTTCGTACCGTTTAGCGACTTGTCGTTTGAAGTCGAAACAGAAACCGTCGGACAGGTCGTGCTAGCGGATTATAAAAAGATTAAGTCGGGTAAAAGAACAGCCACTATAGTCGCCAAAGATGTAAGCGAGGTTATTAAATCACTGCAACAGCGTACCGCTGAGCGCAAGGAGGTTGAGCGGCCGGCTAAAAAAGGCGATGAAACCGTAGTCGATTTTAAGGGCAAAGATAGGGACGGAAAGCCGGTGAGCGGCACGGATGCCAAAGACTACCCGCTGATTTTGGGAAGCGGCAGCTTTATCCCTGGGTTCGAGGAGCATCTGATCGGCGCAAAGGCGGGTGAGAAAAAGGAATTCACTGCCAAATTCCCGGCTGATTACGGGGTGGCGGCTATGCAGAATAAGGATGCGGTATTCGAGGTTGAGGTTAAAAAAGTCAATGAGCTGGTAATTCCTGAGGCCGACGACGATTTTGCCGCTAAAGTCGGGCCGTTCAAAACACTGGCTGAGCTTAAAGCCGACGTCAAAAAACAGCTGAAAATTGAGCGACAGCAGCAACTCGACAGGGACTATGAAAGCCGGTTGATTGCCGAAATCGTTGCTCAGTCGAAGGTTGGAATTCCCGAGGGTATGGTTGAAGAAGACATCCTGCGGATGGAAGACGAGGAAAAACGCAACCTAACTTACCGCGGGCAAACATGGCAGGAGCACTTAAAAGAGGAGGGTATAACCGAGCAGCAGCACCGCGACAGGCAGCGGCCAAGGGCAGAGGAGCGTATTAAGGCCGGAATCGTTTTAGGCGAGATTGCCGAGAAAGAGAATATATCGGTTACGCCTAAAGAGGTTGAAGAAAGAATAAGACTACTGAAAGGCCAATATCAGGACGAGGCGATGCGCGCCGAGCTTGATAAACCAGAGGCTCGCCGCGACATCGAAGCCCGCCTCCTAACCGAAAAAACCATCGTGCGGCTCGTAGGGCGCTCGTCGCGTTAGCACTCTTGACTCGTGAGTGCTAATTAATTTACAATTAATTTACATGAGTCAACCATCTAACCAGATTTTAGTCCCGACGGTTATTGAACAAGAAGGGCGTTACGAGCGAGCGTATGACATCTATAGCAGGTTACTTAAAGATCGGGTTGTTTTCTTAGGCGACGATATTAGCGAGCACACCGCTAACTTGGTTGTGGCCCAAATGTTGTTTTTGGAGAACGAAAACTCCAACAAAGACATCATTTTTTATATAAACAGCCCCGGCGGTAGCGTTTACAATGCCTTTGCGGTTTACGACACAATGAAATATGTTAAATGCGATATCCAGACCGTAGGAATCGGTGTAAACGCCAGCGCCGCCGCTTTTCTGCTGAGCTCGGGCACAAAGGGCAAACGCTTACTATTACCACATGCCACAGTTATGATTCACCAGCCAAGCGCTGCGGCCGAACGAGCTAAAATAACCGACTTGGAGATTGATCTTCGGGAGGGTATTCGCATCAAGAGACTGCTAAATGAAATCATGGCCAAGAACACCGGCCAACCGGTTGCTAGGATCGAGAAAGACGTTGACCGTGATTACTGGATGTCTGCCGATGAGGCCCAAAAATACGGGCTTGTCGATAAGGTAATCGCACATCGATAGAGGTCCGACCTTGTAAAAAGAACAACGTCGGACCTCCTCGCCTGCAGCGAGGTAGACAATTCTACAACATTTTTTTGCCCAACCCCTTGACCCTTGACCCTTAATCCTATACCCTAATGTGTAAGAAGTAGAGTACTTTAGTGCTATTTTGGTGGCATAATTCAGGACTCCGCAAAAAGGCATTGAACGTAGTGGGCTTCGCTCAAACTATAAGTACTAAAGTTATAACTATCTAGATTAAGGGGAGCATTGCTTTTGACGGCCAAAGCAAAGGGTCAAGTTTTATCACCACGGCAGTACTTTACAAAGATTGATGAAGTTTTGGATGCGCCGGACCTGGTATCGCACCAAAGCAGTTCATTCCAGTGGTTTATTAAGGAAGGCCTCGGCGAACTGCTTGAAGAAGTCAGCCCGATTGAAGACTACACCGGCACAAAACTGAGTTTAAGCTTTAAGAAGTATCATTTCGAAGAGCCAAAGATGACCGAATCTGAAGCTCGAGAGAATAACGTCAGTTATGAAGCGCCTCTGAAAGCTGTGGTTGAACTGACGAACAAGGTCACTGGTGAGGTTAAAGAACAGGAAATTTACCTTGGCGATTATCCGTGGATGACCAGCCGCGGTACCTTTGTTATCAATGGTGCCGAGAGGGTGGTTGTTAGCCAGCTGATCCGCTCATCCGGCGTCTTCTTTACCGCCGATCCATACGGCACCACCAATTTATACGGCGCTAAAGTAATACCTGTACGAGGCGCTTGGCTGGAGTTTGAAACGGCAGCTGGCGGCGCCCTCTATGTAAAAATTGACCGCAAACGTAAGATTGCCGTCACCACCCTGCTACAGGCTCTCGGTTTGAACAGAGAGCAAATAAAGCAAACCTTCACCCACGTTGACCAAGGTGAGATTAACTACATTGATGCCACATTTGAAAAAGACCCGGCCGGCAGCTCCAACGAAGCTTTGATTGAGGTTTATCGCCGCCTGCGTCCAGGCGATCTGGCAACCGTCGACAACGCCCGTTCCCTAATTGAGAATATGCTTTATAACTTTAAGCGCTTTGATTTCGGACGCGTTGGCCGTTACAAAATCAATAAGCGGTTAGATCTTGATGTACCTAACACTACCAAAAATCGGGTGGTCAGAATTGAGGACCTTAAAGCTATAATCGCCGAAATTATCAGGCTTAATAACACCCATGAGCCGGCTGATGAAATTGATTCGCTGGCCAACCGCCGCGTTAAGCTGGTCGGTGAGCTGGTACAACGGCAATTCCGCATCGGATTGCTGCGGATGGAGCGCAACGCCAAAGATCGGATGAGCATGAGCGAAATCGAGACCGTCACACCGGCACAACTGATTAACGCCCGGCCGGTGGTGGCGGCAGTGCGTGAATTCTTTGCATCATCCCAGTTGAGCCAATTTATGGATCAGATCAACCCGCTTTCAGAGCTGGCGCATAAGCGTCGCCTAAGCTCGATGGGTCCCGGCGGGCTTTCGCGCGAGCGAGCCGGTTTTGAGGTGCGCGATGCCCACGCTACGCACTACGGCCGGATCTGTCCGGTAGAAACACCCGAAGGCGCCAACATCGGCCTGGTGCTCAACCTTGCCAGCTACGCCCGGATTAACGAATACGGCTTTATCGAGACTCCTTACCGAAGAGTCATCAACGCCGTTACTGCCAAGCAGGCCGCCGGTCACATCGCTGCCGCTGATTTGAAGAACGCCCGGGGCACCATAATTGTCAAACGCGGCGCGGTCATAACC
Source organism: Saccharimonadales bacterium (SeqCode) (assembly GCA_040879175.1). Classification (GTDB taxonomy): domain Bacteria; phylum Patescibacteriota; class Saccharimonadia; order Saccharimonadales; family UBA10212; genus 2-01-FULL-49-22. The sequence goes on along the minus strand of JBBDKW010000018.1, from coordinate 39,408 downwards.
CCTGCCGCTGCCAAAAAGTTGGCGGCGGTCAAAGAGCGAAAAAGCTGGCCGGTCAAAGCCAAATTGACAAATGAAATTGTCTTTTTGGATGCTGCAGAAGAAGAACAAGCCATCATTGCCGGTGCCGGCAATGAGGTAGATGCCAACGGCTATTTCACAGAGGCCCGTACTAGTGTCCGTGTACGGCTAAACCCCGGTGAAGTTGACGCCAACGAAGTCACCCATATGGATGCCAGCCGCTCCCAGACCATCGGTAGCAGCGCCGGATTAATTCCCTTCATTGAGAAAAACTACGTCTTGCGTTCATTGATGGGCTCCAACCAGCAGCGCCAGGCAGTGCCGCTGATTAAATCAGAAGCACCGATCGTCGGCACGGGTTTCGAATCGGTAGTGGCCCGTAATACCGGCCAGATGATCTTGGCCGAGGACGACGGCCAAGTGCTCAAAGCAGCCTCTGACGAAGTCGTTATCAGGTATAAAACTGGCAAGAGAGTCACCTATAATCCCGTGCATTTCGTTCGCAGTAATGAAGGTAGCTCTATCAATCAAATCGTAACGGTTGATTCCGGCGATAAGGTTAAAGCCAGCCAGCCGATAATCGAAGGAATGAGCATCGCCGGAGGGGAGCTAGCGCTTGGCAAGGATCTGCTGGTGGCATTTATGCCGTGGTCGGGCTATAACTTCGAGGATGCCATCATCATCTCTCGCCGATTAGTGGAAGATGACTCGCTGACATCCATCCATATCGTCGACTTTATGACCGAGGTGCGTGAAACCAAGCTCGGCCCGGAGATAGTCACACGCGATATACCCAATGTCTCAGAGGACGCCCTGCGGCACCTGGATGAGGACGGCATTGTGCGCATTGGCGCCGAGGTGCATCCAGGCGACATTTTAGTCGGCAAAATCACACCCAAGGGTGAGCAGGAACTCTCTAGCGAAGAGAGATTGTTAAGGGCGATATTCGGCGAAAAAGCTAAAGAAGTACGGGATACATCGCAGCGTATGAGCCCAGGCCGCCACGGCAAGGTTGTCGGTGTAAAGGTGTTTTCAAGAGCTTCCGGACACGAACTTAAAGCCGGAGTAATAATGCAAATCCAAGTATTCGTGGCCCAGATGAGGAAGATCTCGGTCGGCGACAAACTCGGTGGCCGCCACGGAAACAAGGGCGTAATTGCCCGCATCCTGCCGGCCGAGGATATGCCATTTACAGATGATGGTAAGCCGGTTGATATTATCCTTAACCCTCTCGGCGTGCCATCGCGTATGAATATCGGCCAACTGTTTGAAACCCATCTTGGAATGGCGGCTTACGCCCTGGGCATCAGGGTCGCCAGCCCGGCATTCAATGGCGTGCCGATAGCTAAGATCAAACAACTACTGAAAGACGCCGCCCTGCCCGAAGATGGTAAACAACAGCTTTACGATGGCCGCACCGGCGAGCCCTTCCGCGAGCGTACAACCGTTGGCTATATGTACATTATCAAGCTCAACCATATGGTGACCGACAAAATCCACGCCCGCAGCACCGGACCCTACACGATGGTGACCCAGCAACCGCTAGGTGGTAAAGCCCAAAACGGCGGCCAGCGCTTCGGCGAGATGGAAGTTTGGGCGCTTGAGGCCTACGGCGCCGCTCACACGCTGCAGGAAATGCTAACTATCAAATCTGACGATGTCTATGGCCGTGCCAAGGCTTATGAGAGCATTATCAAAGGCACGGAGATTCAGGGGCCGAAAGTGCCGGAAAGCTTCAATGTTTTAGTCAAAGAGTTGCAGGGCCTTGGTCTGAAGGTCGACCTGATGGAAAAGGGCAAGGTTATCGATGCCGAAGAGATTTTGGCGGAAAACATCAAATACGAGGCCAAGCACACCCCGACCGTCGCCGCCCCTCAAGATGTCGCTAACCAATCTGAAATAGCCGCTGGGTCAATCGTTAATGATATTTCATTGGCTGATGCATCAGTGGGGGCTGGAGACGCCACCATAAGCCTGCCCACCGGACAGGCAGGCCTTCCGACCGAAGACGATTTGACTGGGGAGAAAGCCTAAAATGCGCAATTACAGCACCAGGGGCAGAGGTACCAACATCAGCGACTTTGACGCCGTAAGACTGGCCATTGCCAGCCCGGAAGACATTTTAGAATGGAGCTACGGCGAAGTCACCAAACCTGAAACCATCAACTACCGGACGCAAAAACCGGAGCGCGACGGCCTGTTTGATGAGCGGATTTTCGGGCCGGTCAAAGATATCAACCCGCACGATGCCCGCTACAAGGGTATCCGCAGCCGCGATATGGCTGTTGATAAGCGCGGCGAGATAGTTACCCGCAGCATCGTCCGGCGTGAACGAATGGGGCATATCAATCTGGCATCACCGGTAGCCCACATCTGGTTTTTACGCGGCACGCCTTCAGCGATCGGCCTGCTGCTTGGTATGACGGTTAAAAATTTGGAGCGGGTAGCCTACTTTGCCAGCTACATTATCAAAAGTGTTGATAAAGATAAGAAAGATAAAGTAGCCGCCGACCGCGAGGCCGATTTCAAGGCCAAGGAAGCCAAAATTAAGCAGCGTTACGAGAAAGATGCCGCCAAAAAGAATGCCGATGTACGAGCTTTGGCTGAAGGCCAAACAAAAGAACTCGAAGGCTTGGCGGCCGCGGCCGAGGAATTCCGCAACCAACTAAGCGCTCTGGAAAAACTAAACTTGCTGTCTGAAACCGATTATCGCAACTTGCCTTCTGAGTTGCAGTCGGCGATTAGCGTTGGTATGGGCGGCGGTGCATTGAAGGAACTGCTTGATGACGTTGACCTGCCCAAGCTTATAAAATCCTTGACTAAAGAAGCCGAAGAGGCTAAGGGCCAACGCAAGAAAAAAATTATGAAGCGGCTGCGGCTGCTCGAGAGCATGCACCGCGCCGGGATTAAGCCTAGTAGCATGTGTTTGAGCGTCCTACCGGTTATTCCGCCGGACCTGCGGCCAATGGTCCAGCTAACGGGAGGGCGGTTCGCCACATCAGACCTCAATGACCTATACCGGCGTGTCATCAACCGCAATAATCGGCTAAAGAAGCTGATTGAGCTTAACGCGCCCGAGGTTATTCGCCGCAACGAGCAGCGAATGCTACAAGAGGCAGTTGATGCCCTGGTTGATAACAGTAGCGCCCGTTCTGGTAGAGCGGTAGCGGCCACCGGCCAAAGACGGCGCTTAAAGAGCCTAAGCGATATGCTCAGAGGCAAGCAAGGCCGTTTTCGCCAGAATCTGCTCGGCAAAAGAGTCGATTATTCTGGCCGTAGCGTCATCGTCTCCGGCCCCGAACTTAAGATGTACCAATGCGGCCTGCCTAAAACTATGGCCCTTGAGCTGTTCAAACCCTTTGTTATCGGCCGCCTGATTGACCAAGAGCTGGCGCACAATATCCGCAGCGCCACCCGAATGATAGAATCCGGCGACAGCGTAGTCTGGGATGCGCTCGATGAAGTGATTAAAGATAAATTCGTGCTTTTGAACCGTGCGCCAAGCCTGCACCGGCTGAGTATCCAGGCTTTCCAGCCGGTGCTGATTGAAGGCAAGGCCATCCAGCTGCATCCACTGGTGTGTAAGGGCTTTAACGCCGACTTTGACGGCGACCAGATGGCTGTCCACCTGCCGCTATCTGAGGAAGCCCAAGCCGAGGCCCACCGAATAATGGCTTCTAATAAAAACCTGCTTAAACCGGCTGATGGTTCGCCCATTTTGTATGTCGGACTGGATATCGTACTTGGCTGTTACTACTTAACTTATCAGCGAAAAGCAATGGTCTCTCAAGCACCAAGATCATTTTTGGGCCTTGATGAAGCCCTGATGGCTTTTGACGCCGGCAAAATCATGCTACAAACACCGGTAAAGGTACCGTTCCGGGACGAGCAGCGCGAAACGACTCTCGGCCGCCTGCTATTTAATGAAATTTTTCCTGAAGATTTCCCATTCCAAAACGAGCCGATGACCAGTAAGAAATTAGACCAGGTGATGGGCTTAACCTATCAACGGTATGGGCAGGAGGAAACGGCCCGCATAGCCGACGATCTAAAGGATCTCGGCTTTAAGTATGCCACCTTCTCGGGCTTATCTATCGGCATGGAGGACTTGCAGGATCTTAAAGATCTGGACCAAATTGTTGATGTCGGCGAAAAGAAGGCGTCTGAAATAAGCCGGCAGTTTAACGATGGCTTTATCACCGATGATGAGCGCTACCGTTTGACAATTGAGGCTTGGACAGATGTTGATGCTGCAGTAGAAAAGGCGTTGGCGCAGCAGTTTGCTACCGAAGAAAATACTATGTCTATAGCAATTGCATCGGGCGCCCGGGGTAATTTAAGCCAGATGAAAGACTCGGTCGGTATGATTGGTATCCGGGCAGATGCTACCGGTCGCGCCATGGAGCTACCAGTGCGCAGTAACTACAAATACGGCCTCGACCCGCTGGAGTACTTTACGGCTACCCGCGGAACTCGTAAGTCGCTGGTTGATATTGCTCTTAGAACCGCCGACTCAGGCTACCTCACCCGCCGCCTGGTGGATGTTGCACAGGATGTATTCACGGTTGATGAAGACGATGACGACCCCGGCTTTCCGCTGTACCGCGCCGATTCCGAATTTGTAGGCACAGATTTTGGCCAAAGGCTGGAAGGACGATACGCCGCTGAAAGTGCTAAGAGGTACATTAAGCGCGGCGAATTAATGTCTCACAGCGCGGCTAAGGCCATCTCGGCCGACGAGTCCATCGAAAGCATCAAAGTAATGAGCGTGTTAAGCTGTACCACTTCTCGTGGTATCACCCGAAAATCGTATGGCGTTGATTTAGCCACCGGTGAGCTGGTAGCCAGCGACCATCCGGTGGGCGTTATTGCTGCCCAAAGTATCGGCGAGCCGGGTACCCAGCTATCGCTGGATTCCAAGCACCGCGCAGGGGCCGTAACTGCCGGTGACGACGTGACACAAGGTTTAACGCGTGTTGAAGAACTTTTGGAGGTCAGGACCCCGAAAGGCCAGGCCTACCTATCCGATATCAGTGGTATAACCAATGTCTGGGAAGAAGACGAACAGTACATAGTCCAAGTTACCGCCAAGAAACAGAAGAAAGTTTCGTTCGAGCTCGGCGAAAGGCTGGCCAAAGTGGCTGATGGCGATGAAGTTGAGCTTGGCGATATGATAGCTGCCAACGATGACGGCTCTCAGCCGATTACCGCTCCGTTTACCGGTAAAGTGAGCGTTGACAAGACTTCTATTACGGTCGCCCCGACGGCCAAAAGCATTATGCGCTACGAAATACCGAGCTTCAGGCAGTTGGTGGTGGCTGATGGCGATTATGTTGAGGCTGGCGCCCGCCTAACCAATGGTTCGATAAACCTGCACGATTTAATGCGCCTGCGAGGCATCGAGGAGACTCAGCGTTACATAATGAACGAAGTGCTCTACATCTTTGCCAGTCAAGGTCAGACAATTGCCGATAAGCACCTGGAAGTTATCATCCGCCAGATGTTTAGCCGCGTCCAGATCGAAGATTCCGGCGACAGCAAATTCATCACCGGTGACGTTGTAAGCAAATGGTCGGTGGACGAGGTCAATGGCGAGTTGATAAAGACTAAAAAAAGTCCGGCTAAATACACCCAGCTGTTGCTTGGAATTACCAAAGCTTCTCTGAGCACCGAATCCTTCTTGTCGGCGGCGTCATTCCAGGACACAACAAGGGTTCTAATCTCGGCGGCTACCAGTGGACGGGTTGATCATCTATATGGCCTTAAAGAGAACGTTATCCTGGGTCGATTGATACCTGTCGGCACCGGAGCCCGTTCGGGCCTACAAGAAGACCAAGAAGTTGCCTCTTAGGAGTTAAGATGCTAAAATATTCGTTAAGGTTAGAGGTAAATCGATAGCCTAATTTCTTAGGAGAGCTTTTGTATGCCTACTGTCAATCAGTTAATCCGTAAATCACGCAAGAAGGCCGCCAAAAGGTCGGCGTCGCCGGCCTTGAACCGCGTGGTCAATAACCTAAAAACTGTCAGCTACGAGAAGTCCGCGCCGTTTAAGCGCGGAGTTTGTATTCGAGTTACCACAAAAACTCCCAAGAAGCCAAACTCGGCGCTGCGTAAAGTCGCTCGCGTCCGTCTAACTACCGGCCAGGAGGTTTGGGCCTATATTGGCGGCGAAGGCCACAACTTGCAGGAGCACGCTGTTGTTTTGGTTCGCGGCGGCCGAGTAAAAGACCTTCCTGGTGTCCGTTACCACATCGTTAGGGGTAATTTAGATTTGCAGGGTGTCCAAGACCGTAAAAAGGGCCGCAGCAAATACGGCACCAAGAGGGGCAGATAAACTCAATGCCTCGAAAGGTAACCAAGTCGCTTATTCGACCGGCCGAACCAGACCGAATTTATAACAGCACGGCCGTGGCTAAGCTTATTAACCGCGTGATGCAGGAAGGTAAAAAACAACTGGCCGAGCGGTTGGTTTATAACGGTATGCAAAAAGCTGCCGGCCGGCTCAAGGTACAAAACCCTTTAGAAGTCTTTGAACAGGCGATGAAAAATATCTCACCACACTTAGAGACACGCTCACGGCGCGTCGGCGGTGCTAATTACCAGATTCCTTTCGAAGTAAAAGGCCAGAGGCAGCAACACTTAGCAATAATGTGGTTTGTGGCTGCCGCCCGCGAGCGTAAAGGTATGAGTATGGAAGATCGTATTGCCGCAGAGCTGGTTGACGCTTATAACAGTGGTGGTGCGGCAGTGAAGAAAAAAGAAGACACCCACCGTATGGCCGAGGCTAACCGTGCCTTCGCCCACTTCGCCCGGAGCTAATTTAGTAATGGGGAACCACGAAACATCTGGCCAAGAAGAACCTCTTATATTTGACATACATTGGAGGGATAAAGATTTTTTATATAGGGGACTTGGGGGGAGAGTAAGCGAGCATAAAGGACTAGAGGACCTAGGCGGTCATGCCTATTGGGTGCAAGTCGAGGAAAGAAAGTTCTATATTCCCAACCACTTACCCACTAAGGCAGTAGTAGCGGCCGTGGAAGCATATCTCGAAGAATCTGAAGAGAGTTTTTATAGCTATGGCTGACAAGAAATACGCATTAGAACAGGTTAGGAACATCGGAATTATTGCTCATATTGACGCTGGAAAAACTACCACTACCGAAGGTATTTTGTATCGCACTGGCTTAAAGCACAAAATCGGCGAAGTTCATAAGGGCGAGACTACTACCGACTGGATGGCCCAGGAAAAAGAGCGCGGCATCACCATTACGGCCGCCGCCGTAACCTGTTTTTGGAAAGACCATAAAATCAACATCATCGATACACCCGGGCATATTGATTTTACGGTCGAGGTGGAACGGTCGCTACGGGTGCTCGATGGCACGGTAGTGGTTTTTGACGGCAAGATGGGCGTTGAAAGCCAGTCAGAAACCGTCTGGCGCCAAGCTGACAAATACAATGTGCCGCGCATCTGTTTTATCAACAAAATCAATCAGACCGGCGGCGATTTTTATAAAAGCCTCGAGAGCATCCACCAGCGTCTAAACCGGCGAGCGCACCCCATCCATCTGCCCATCGGCTTTGAGCAATCAGTGAAAGGCGTAGTAAACCTGATAAATATGAAGTCCTACACCTACAACGAGTATCACGACAAAGAGCTGGTCGAGGGTGAGATTCCTGATGATATGAAAGAAAAAGCCGAACGCTACCGGCATCTACTTATTGAAGCGGCTGTCGAATCGGACGATGCTTTGCTGGAGAAGTACCTCGAAGAGGGAGAAGAAAGCTTGAGCGAAGACGAAATCCGCCTGGCTATCCGCAAAGCTGTTTTATCGGGTCAGTTCTTTGCCGTAAGCGGCGGCGATGGCCGTGGCGTTATCGTCGAAAAGCTACTCGATGCCATCAATGACTTTTTGCCCAGCCCGCTAGACCGCGGCAGTACTTGGGGTGCAAACCCGAAAAACGGCGAAGAGGTTGAGCGTAAGCCGGATGTGTCTGAGCCGTTTGCAGCACTGGCCTTTAAGGTTGCCACCGACCCATTTGTCGGCAAACTGGTGTTCTTCAGGACTTATTCCGGCAAAATCACTGCCGGCAGTTACGTCTATAACAGCTCGACAGGTGAAAGAGAACGAGTTGGTCGCATCGTTCGCCTGCACGCCGATAAGCGTGAGGATGTGACGGAAATTGAGGCCGGCGATATCGCCGCCATCGTGGGCCTTAAAGGCACGACAACCGGAAACACGCTTTCGGATGCCAACAAACCGATTTTGCTTGAGAGCATTCACTTTCCCGAACCGCCGGTCAGTATTGCCATCGAGCCGAAGACTAAGGCCGACCAGGAAAAGATGAGCCAAGCGCTCACCAGGCTGGCTGAGGAGGATCCAACATTCAGAATCAAAGTCGACCACGAGACCGGGCAAACGATTATTTCCGGAATGGGGGAGTTGCATCTTGAGATTATCGTCGATAGGATGAAGCGCGAGTTCACGGTTGATGCCAACGTTGGCCAGCCACAGGTGGCTTACCGCGAAACCATCCGCAAAGACGGCGTCGAAGCCGAAGGAAAGTACATCCGCCAGACCGGCGGCCGCGGCCAGTATGGCCATTGCTGGCTGCGGATTTCACAAAACGAAGCCGGCGAAGGCTTTGAATTTATCAACAGCATCAGAGGCGGCGTCATACCGGCTGAGTTTATTCCGGCTGTCAGAGCCGGAATTGAGGAGGCGATGGCTAACGGCGTGATTGCCGGATATCCGGTGGTTGATGTTAAGGTCGAGTTGTATGATGGCAGTTACCATGAGGTCGACTCATCAGAAGTAGCCTTCAAGATCGCCGGCAGCGCCGCATTGCAAGACGCTGTTAAAAGAGCTAATCCGGTGTTGCTGGAACCGATTATGAAGCTGGTGGCTATCACGCCGGAAGATTTTATGGGTGACGTAATTGGCGATTTGAATTCCAAGCGCGGCCGGATTGAAAGTATGGAAGACTTAAACCCCGGCATAAAGCAGATAACTGCTTTCGTACCTTTGGGCGAGATGTTTGGTTACACAACAAATCTACGCAGTATGACCCAGGGGCGGGCTTCGAGCACAATGGAGCTTGACCATTACGCCGATGTGCCGCCGAATGTTGCCGAAAACATCATCGCCAAATCAGGGGAGTAATATTACTTGACTAGTCAAGTAATATTATATTTACCATTTATCAATTAACATTTACCAATTATTTATCATTTTGCCATTTGCCAAATGTTTAAATGATTAAATGCTAATTAAATGTAAAATGGTAAATATAAAATGGTAAATTAGGTTTCGGATGGTGAAAGTTATTATCAATAAAGCAATTGGGCAGCTCATCAGGAAGCCCAAGTTGCTAATTCCGCCAATATTAGCGCTAAGAAACGTAATCTCTAAAAGCGGCCTGGGGGTTTATGCCAGCTCGGACACCTTATTTAGGGGGGCGGTTTTTGGCCGCGATTCGCTAGTGGTAGCTGAAGATTTGATGACTCTGCGGTCGCAACTTTCTAAGCGAATATTACTTGCTCTTGCAAGACTGCAGGGGTTGGCTCATCACAGCGCCAATGAGGAGGAGCCCGGCAGAATCATCCACGAGTACCGCACCAGGGTCGTTGACGATAAAGCTCTAAGTGGCCGGCCTCTCGAAATCTTTGAGAATTTGAGTCGGCGTTGGGGTGGGGACGAAGAGAATTTAATTTATTACGGCTCAGTCGATGCTACGCCCCATTTTATCCGTACGCTATGCGAATACTGCGATTTTTACAGTCCCAGAATTCTCTGGAAAGACATTGTGCGGCGCGACGGGCAGACTGTAACAATGTTAGACGCAATGGTCGAGGCACTGGCTTGGGTGGAGGCTAAGATTGACTGTTCCAAAAGCGGCTTACTTGAATACCACGCGCACAATGATGAGGGAATTAAAAATCAGGCGTGGAAAGATTCCAATGAGTTTTACGTTCACGAAAACGGTCGGTTGGTAAACCACTCAAGGCCGGTTGCTTCGATTGAAGTACAAGGGTTGGCCTACGATGCTTTAGTCGGCGCTGCGGAATATTTACCACAGCGGGCAAACGAGCTGAAGCATAAAGCTCACAAGCTGCGCGACCAGACCATTATGCTTTTATGGCAAAAAGATAAGAAATATTTTGCACTAGGTAGCGACTATGATCAGAACGGTAATCTTAGAATGATAAAGACCACAACCGCCAACCCGGCATCGCTTCTCAATAGCGGGTTTTTTGATGATCTGGCTCAGACGGATAAAGAAAAGTACGTCAGCAACGTTGTGCGTAACATTATGGGGACTGACTTTTTGACAGATGCCGGTATCCGCAGCCGGGCTCTATCAGAGGCAAACCTGATTCCTTTTTGGGATTACCATGGCTCATATGTCAGCTGGCCAAAAGAAACTTATGATATTGCTAAGGGGTTACGGCGGCAGGGGTTTCCGGAACTTGCCAAACAGCTCGAGAACCGGCTGCTTAATGTTGTCCGTAAAAGCCGGGGGTACCCTGAGTATTTGTATGTCGACCCCCGGGGGCGGGTACTGGGCTCGTCTTCTCGGGCTCATCGCCACACACATGCCCTTGAAGTAAAAAGCACTAACGTGCCGGAAAGCATTCAAGCTTGGACGGTATCGGCTATATTTGCTATTTCGGCCGATAGACGTCCGGGACTTCGTTTAGGTAGGTTCCATCAGAAGCCTTGGCAGAAAGAGCTGGAGAGAGAAGTAATGATACATATTCCCAAAGTTGCGCGCTTCAAAACCAGCCGCTCGCTAAACGCCCGCTACCCCGATTACCCGTATGAATTGAAGAAAGAGCATTTTTAATCTATGAGAGTTGCCATTGTCGCCGCGCCATATATTCCTGTGCCGCCGCCAAAATACGGTGGCACCGAAAGGGTGATCGCCTATCTTATAAAAGGCCTAAAAGAAAGAGGGCACGAGCCGGTGCTGTTCGCCCCCGGCGATTCGAAAGTTGACTGCGAGCTTATTCCAATCGTCAAAAAGGCTATTTTTTTTCCACGAACTAAGGCCGGTTTGCCAGCTTTTGAGAAAGAGCTGAAACAGATAGAGAGATATACAACGCAAAGGCTCAAAGAAATCCTGCCGAGCATCGACATAATCCATTCACACGGTTTTGATTTGCGGAAATTCGAACATTTTCCGAACCTAACCACCATACACGGGCCGATTATTTTCCAACAGCTTGATTATTACGCCAAGAGGCAGGGCCTCTACTTCGTGTCGATATCTAAGAACCAGCAGGAGGCATACCCTGATCTGCAATGGGTTGGAGCGGTTTATAACGGCGAAGATCCAAAGGAATTTCCGGTGACTAAAAGTCCGGAGGATTATGTTTGCTTCATTGGCCGATTCGACCGCGAAAAGAACCCCCATCTGGCCATCGAACTTGCCCTAAGCTACGGAATCAAGATAAAGCTGGCCGGCAAAATCGACTATCTGGGAGACGACTACTTTAAGGGCGAGGTCAAAAAATATTTCCGCCATCCGCTGGTCGAGTATTTAGGAGAAATTGACAAAAGACAGACTATTAAGCTTTTGAGTAAGGCCAGGTTAAACTTGCACCCCACTGGTTTCCGTGAGCCTTTTGGGCTAACGGTGCTCGAGGCGGCTTATTGTGGCACGCCGACGATGGCTATAGCCCGAGGCTCGATGCCCGAGTTGATTGACGAAGGCAGGACCGGGCTGCTGGTAGAAGATTTGGTCGAGGGCTACCACCAGATGGACAAACTCTTTGCGATGGACCGCGAATATATCGCCAGAAGGGCTAGGCGGCTCTTTAACTACCAGATTATGAGCAAACAGTATGGGCGGGCCTATAAAAAGGTTCTACGGATATTCCGGATCCGGGAGAGGGAAGAAGAAAAAATCCGACGGATAACCCTTAAGAGCAAGAAGGAGCTGGAATCGGTTTGGGCCAGAGATGTTAGACGACGGGAAATTCAGCAGCGCATAAAAATCGCCAAAAAGGGGCGCGTCTAGATGGAATTCAGTCCCGAGGAGGAGCGGAGGCTCAAAAGAGTAGTGTTACTTGGCACGGCGCTTGCCCTGGGGAGCGTAGGATTAAAGTACAATAAAGTAATTGGCGAAAAAATATTTCATGCGTCATTTTGGGAAGCATCCCAAAGTACGCTGGTTGATCTTATATATGGGGCAAAGGAGAAAGCTACTAGGGTTGCAGCTACGATTAGTCGTGATGCCTCTGGTGAGATTGTTGAGGTGGATTTGGAGGAGTCCCATAGCTATTCCAAGACACAAATAGATGAACTTGAAGAAGCAGTTAACATTACCGAGTCTGAGATTACTTCTGACTAACCTCTTTACAAAGCGCTGATCATTACTCTATAATGGGCGCTAGCTCGCGTGGGTGGTATCTATTACCTATGCTTATTTATCAGTAAAACTTAATAACAAGGAGTGAAAATGGCAGAATTTCAGCGAACCAAACCGCATCTTAACGTCGGTACTATGGGACACGTTGACCACGGAAAAACAACCTTAACTTCGGCGATTACGCACGTATTGTCAAAGAAATCGCCGAGCGATATTAACAAACCGGTTAAATTCGAAGAAATCGACAAGGCGCCCGAAGAGAAAGAGCGTGGTATCACGATTGCCGTTTCGCATCAAGAATACGAGACCGAGAAGCGTCACTATGCCCACATCGATATGCCCGGCCACGCCGACTATGTAAAGAATATGATTACCGGCGCTGCCCAGGTTGATGGCGCCATCTTGGTAGTTTCGGCCGCTGACGGCCCGATGCCGCAGACGCGCGAACACGTTCTGCTGGCCCGCCAGGTTGGCGTGCCTTACATCATCGTCTTTTTGAATAAGATGGATTTGGCTGACCCCGAGCTTGTAGAGTTGGTTGAAGCTGACGTTCGCGAACTTTTGAAGAAATACGAATTTGACGAGAACGCGCCGATTGTCAAAGGTTCTGCCACCAAAGCTTTGGAAGGCGATAAAGAAGCCGAAGAAGCCGTTATGGAGTTGCTCAAGGTGATGGACGAGTCTATTCCAGAGCCGAAGCGCGACCTTGACAAGCCGTTTCTGTTGGCCGTTGAAGACGTCTTCTCCATTAAGGGGCGCGGGACGGTTGCTACCGGCCGCATCGAGACCGGTGTCGTTAAAGTCAATGAAGAGATTGAAATTGTTGGCTTACGTCCTACGAAGAAAACCGTCGTAACCGGAGTTGAGATGTTCAAAAAAAATCTTGACCAGGGTCAAGCCGGCGATAACGTCGGTGTATTGCTCCGAGGTGTAGAGCGTGATGACATCGAGCGCGGTCAGGTATTGGCCAAGCCGGGCTCCATTACTCCTCACACCGATTTCGAGAGTGAAGTTTACATCCTGACTAAAGAGGAAGGCGGACGACACACGCCATTCTTCAAGGGCTACAAGCCGCAGTTTTACTTCCGAACTACCGACGTAACCGGTGAGGTTGAATTGCCGGCTGACAAGGAGATGGTAATGCCGGGCGACACTATTACGTTTAAGGTTCACTTACTTCAGCCAATTGCAATGGAACAGGGTTTGCGATTTGCTATCCGCGAGGGCGGTAAAACCGTCGGCGCCGGCGTGGTTACCAAGATAGAGAAGTAACCCTATGGCAACAAATGAAGACCCACCCTTCATCCCGCGATCAAATCGAGCGTTCGATATCCACATTAGAGGTGGCGTAGAGATGGAATTTTATGGTTCTTCAGGAATTGACTTGGGCGGCGATATTGTTGTAAGAACTGATGAGGTCGTAGCCACACTTACAGACGTAGACGGACTACCTCCTAATGTCGAGGGAGCAGTAGATCTGCACGAGAAAATGTCAGCCGACGACATCGTAATTGAAAGAGTCTGCAGTGAAATAACTGCTTCGGTTCGTCATGCACTAGCAAAAAACAGAGCAGATGGCAGAAGCTAAAAAGACAACTAAATCGAAGTCGACAGAGGCAGAGGGTAAGCCGCGCATTCGAATTCGTTTGAAGGCTTACGACCATAAAGTTATTGACCAGTCAGCTAAGCAGATCGTTGAGACAGCGCTGCGTACAGGCGCTAATATTTCGGGTCCAATCCCACTGCCTATAAAAAAGAGCGTCTATACGGTCATTAAAAGCCCTCATGTCTATAAAAAGGGGCGCGAGCAGTTTGAAATGCGCGTCCACAAACGCTTGATCGATATAACTGAACCAACACCAAAAACAATCGACGCTCTTATGAATTTGTCTCTGCCCGCGGGATGCGACGCCGAGATAAAAATGTAATTTTAGCAACAAATTGACACTTATGAAGGCTTTGTGTTAATCTGTTACGGATACAGCGATAGAGGTGTATCTAGCTATTAATATGGCAAAAATACTAACCGGCATTAGCACAGAAGGAATTATAGGTGAAAGCCCTTATCACCCGCAAAATCGGTATGACCAACATCCTCAAAGAGGATGGTGCGGCTATTGCTGTGACTTTGCTTTCCGCCTCGCCTAACACTGTTACCCAAATAAAAACCACTGAAAAAGACGGTTATAACGCCATTCAGATTGGTGCTGAAAGCCAAAAAAAGATTGGCAAGGCTCAAGCCGGCCACTATAAGACAGCCAAGGTAACACCAAGGATCGCTCGTGAGTTCCGCATTATTGATGAAGAGTTAAGCGAGCTGAATGTCGGCGGCCAAATTGACGCCGACATTTTTGAAGTCGGCGATAAGGTTGATGTGACCGGAATCAGTAAGGGCAAGGGCTTTGCCGGAACTATCAAACGGCACGGTTTTCACCGCGGGCCAAAAACTCACGGCGGGCAAAGCTATAGGCGACCGGGCTCCATTGGTTCGATGTATCCGCAGCGGATTTTTCCGGGCAAGAAGATGGCCGGCCATATGGGGCATAGCCAAGTTACAACCAAGAACTTGCGCATTGCCCTGATTGATAAGGACAGTAGCGTAATAGGAGTCGAAGGCGCCGTACCAGGCCCCAAAAAGGGCTTGGTTTTATTGCGGGGGGCTAAGTAATGTCTACTGTCGAGACGTTTACGAAATCGGGGAGCAAAGCCTCCACACCGGCCAAGCTGGATAAGTCAGTCTTTGGTCTGAAAGTTGAGAACCATCAACTTCTGAAAGAGGCATATCTTGCCAACCTGGCTAGCAAGCGGCCGAATTTAGCTAAGGCCAGGAGGCGGGGCGAGGTGCGCGGCGGTGGAGCGAAACCATGGCGACAAAAGGGTACAGGCCGTGCCCGTGCCGGCTCTATCCGCAGCCCGATTTGGACAGGCGGGGGTGTAATTTTTGGACCTACGGGGGTAGAAAATTACAGCCGTAAAATGAACGTGAAAGCTAAAAGGTTGGCCCTGCGGCAAGCTCTATCGCTAGCCGCCGAAGATAGCCGGATTAAAGTAATCGAGACATTTACTTGTCCCGATGGTAAAGTGAAACCGACAATTAACCTGTTAAATAAGATTAAAGCCGAGGGATCTGTTTTGCTAATCGTGTCTGAAAAAGACGAGCTTGTAGAAAGAGCAACGCGCAATTTGTCCAATATCAAGGCAATCCAAGCCAATTATCTGACAACCTACGATGTTTTAAACGCTGACACTGTGGTGATAAGTCGAAAATCACTAGAAATTATTAATAACTGGCTGTCGGCTAACAGCTCAAAGCTCTCAGCTAAAGCGACTGAGGGGAGCGCCTGATGGATAAGACCATAGTCCTCAAACCGCGGCTGAGCGAGAAGGCGTACGCTCTGAGCGAAGAGCGTAATACCTACGTTTTTGCCGTGCCAACAAGCCTAAGCCGGCTGAGAATCGCTAAGGCAGTAGCTGTGCAATATGGCGTTACCGTCGAATCCGTTAGAATTGCTACCCAGCCAGGTAAAACTAAGCGGATTTACAGGCGTGGCGGTCGGATCGTGCACCGCGGCCGAACATCGCCCGTTCGCAAGGCATACGTGCGGCTTAAGCAAGGCGACAAATTACCGATTTTCTCAGCCGTTGATGAAGATAAGAAAAAAACCAAGAAGGAGGCTAAGTAATGGCCATCAAGACCCAGAATCCGACAACGGCCGCCCGACGCGTTATGACCAGTCAGGATTTTGCTGAAATCACTACCAAGAAGCCTCTAAAGAGCCTTCTCAAGGTCAAAAGAGGCCGAGTCGGTCGAAGTGCGGCTGGTAGAATTACCACGCGGCACCGCGGCGGCGGTGCTCGAAAGTTTTACCGAGTTGTTGACTTTAGGCTGGCGCCGGAGGCCGAATTCGAGGTCGAGGCAGTTGAATACGACCCTAACCGTAGTGCTAGAATTGCCCGAATTAAAGACCAAAACGGTAATTATCGTTATATCCTAGCCGCCAAGGGTATGAAGCCAGGCGACAAGCTGGCTGTACAGGAAGAAGCAGCAATCGAGGCCGGTAACCGCTCACCTCTTAAAAACATCCCTGTCGGAACAGCGGTCCACGCCGTCGAACTTCAACCTGGCCGCGGGGCGCAGCTGGCCCGTACGGCCGGTACCAGCGCCCAGTTGGTAGCCAAAGACGAAAAATACGCCCAGATTCGACTGCCTAGCGGCGAAGTACGAATGGTAAGCATCAATTCGCTGGCTTCTATTGGCGCCGTCGGTAATGAACAGCACCAGAACGTCAAACTTGGAAAGGCCGGCCGCCGGCGCCGCATGGGCATTCGACCAACTGTCAGAGGCGTCGTGATGAATGCCGCTAGCCACCCGCATGGTGGCGGCGAAGGCAAGGGCAAGGGCGGTTCCGACCCCCGCACTCCTTGGGGTCAGCGCACTTTGGGCTACAAGACTCGCAGACGTAAGACAACCGACAAATTCATCGTCCGCAAGCGTCGGCAAGGAACGAGGAGATAAAGTCGTGACTGCGTCACTCCAATTATCATTTATCAATGTAGCTGCAAATGGAAAATGGCTAAATGTAAATTTAATGAAAAACGTAAATTGTAAATTGAAAATTACACCGACGATAGGAGGTGGTTATGGGTAGATCGCTTAAAAAAGGACCGTTTGTGGACCCGAAGTTAGCTAAGAAAGTGGCGGTTTTGGGTTCGGAAGACCGCAGTATCATCAAAACATGGGCTCGAGCTTCAACGATTGCGCCGGAGTTCGTTGGCCGGACCATAGCTGTCCATAACGGCAAGGTTCACGTACCAGTTTTCATTACCGAAGATATGGTTGGCCATAAGCTGGGAGAGTTTGCTCCAACTCGTAAGTTCCGCGGCCACGGCGGCAAACTGGCTAAAGCCCAAGAAACTGCCGTGTCAGCTAAGCCAAGGGCAGAAGGATAATCTATGGCGGCCACAGCATTCAGTAAAGGAGTTAGGATGAGCCCGCGCAAAGTCAGCGTGGTAGCGTCTTTGGTGCGCGGCCGAAGTGTTGCCGACGCCTTGACTATTCTGGAACACACACCACGAAGGTCGGCCGGGGCTTTAAGAAAAGCTCTACTGAGTGCCAAAGCCAATGCCGAGCATAATCATAGCTACAAACCTGACAGTCTTTATATAACAGAGATTGCGGTTGCCGCCGGCCCACGCTTTCGGCGTTATCGTGCGGCGGCGCGCGGCCGGGCATTACGATACGCGCGCAAGACTAGCCACATCAAAGTTGTGGTCGATGGCGAGAAGCGAGAGGTTAAGAAAAAGGCTGCTAAGCCCGCTGATAAGCAGGAGAAAAAATAAATGGGACAAAAAGTTAATCCAATTAGCATGAGGCTGCAGGTGAGCAAGGACTGGCGCAGTAAATGGTTCGCTGGTAAGAAAGATTATGCCAACTACCTTAGACAAGACCTAGCCGCCCGAAAATTGATTGACGAGAAGCTTGGCTCGCGGGCCGCAATCAATAAGGTTGATATCGAACGCTCGCCGAACTTAGTCACCATAACCATCCAGACGGCAAAAGCTGGTGTAGTTATTGGCCGCGGTGGTACCGGTGCAACCGAGCTTAAGGATGAAATCGAAAAAATATACGGCGTTCCGGTGCGAGTTAATATCGAGGAAATTAAACGGGCCGAACTGCAGGCCAAGTTGGTCGCCGAGAACATTGCCCATCAGCTTGAGAAGCGGATCGCTTTCAGACGGGCGATGAAACAAGCGGCATCATCGGCTATGCGCGCCGGTGCCAAAGGGGTTCGGATTGAGATTGCCGGTCGCCTAGGCGGTAACGAAATGAGCCGCCGAGAAAAAGAAGTCCAGGGCAGCGTGCCGCTAACAACCTTGCGGGCCGACATCGATTATGCCAGCTCCAAAGCGCTATACCCAGGTGCCGGTATTATTGGCGTGAAAGTCTGGGTTTACAAGGGAGAAATGTAAGATGTTGATGCCCAGCAGGACAAAATACCGAAAGGTCAGAAAAGGCCGGATACACGGCGGCGTAGCAACATCGCTGAACGAGCTGGCTTACGGCTCATACGGGCTGGTCAGCCAAAGTGCCGAGCGGGTCAGTAGCCGCCAGATAGAGGCGGCCCGGCAAGCTATGACAAGATACGTCAAACGCGGTGGCCAGATATGGATTCGGATTTTCCCGCATACCCCCGTTACAAAGAAGCCTCTTGATGTCAAAATGGGCAGCGGCAAAGGGAATCCGGAGTATTTTGTAGCTAAGGTCAAACCCGGCAGCGTGATGTTCGAAATGGACGGTGTCTCGGAAGAAGTCGCCCGCGAAGCTATGCGTTTGGCTGCCCATAAACTGCCACTTAAGACGACTTTTATTGTCAAAAAGGAGCAGTAATGATGAAAGTGGCCGATATCCGCAAACTGACTACTGCTGAGCTCACGAAGGAGCAAACGAAGTTGCGCGAGGAGATCGCTGAACTGCGCCGCCGGCTCTACAGCGGCGAGGTACAGAATGTCAGAATCTTACGCGCCAAGCGCAAAGATTTGGCACGAGTCCTAACAATACTCGGCGAACAACTTGCCAAGGAGGAGATACAGTGAAGCGGATAATCAGAGGCAGGGTTTACAGCGACAAAAGCGACAAAACGATTGTTGTCAGAGTAGTTATGCGCCAGACACACCCGGTCTATAAGAAGCAATATACCCGCCATCGCAAATTTATGGCACACGATGAGAAAAACGAAGCCAAGGTGGGTGATTTAGTGACAATCCGTGAATCGCGGCCGATAAGCGCCAGTAAGCGATTTGTGCTCGATAAGATAGTTGAGCGGGCCGGAGTTGGTTTTGAAGTATCTGATGCGGCGGCAGACGTTCCGATGGAAGAGATAGAGAAGAAAGAACAGCCCAAAGCAGCCAAGAAGAAGCCTAAGACCGAGAAGGAAGAAGGATGATACAGCAGGAAACACGCTTAATAGCCACCGACAACAGCGGTGCCCGTACGCTCCAGTGCATCCGTGTGCTTGGTGGCACGCGTCGGCGCTATGCCCGTGTCGGCGACATAATCGTCGCTAGCGTTAAAACCGCCAGCCCGACTGGCGGCGTCAAGCGCAAAAGCGTCGTTAAGGCTGTGGTTGTACGGTCAAAAAGCCCGATTAAGCGCAAAGACGGCTCCTTGGTCAAGTTTGATGATAACGCCGCCGTTGTTTTGGCAGAGGATAATAAGACGCCGCGTGGCACGCGTATTTTCGGTCCAGTGCCGCGGGAACTGCGCGAAAAAGGCTTTGGCCGCATCGTGTCATTAGCCCCGGAGGTACTATGACAAAGATTAGGTTAAAAAAAGGCGATACGGTAATGGTACGCTCGGGCAAGTATAAAGGTCGTACGGGCAAGGTCCTGATTGTTCATCCAAAGCTTAACAAAGTGACCGTTGAGGGTATTAACATCGTAAAGAGGCATCTCAAGCCGACCCGAACCAACCCCAAAGGTGGGATTGTGGAAATAAATCAGCCGATCTGGACCAGTAAAGTCGGGATATATGACAGTACGCGGAAAAAACCGTCCCGCATCGGCTACAAGGCTGATAAAACCGATAAAAAGACTAGGCTGATGAAATCGTCGGGCAAGGAGATAAAATAATGGCCACCGAAGTTACCTCAAAACCTATTAGTCCCACTCCACGACTTAAGGCTTTGTACCGGGAGAAATACGCTAGCGCCCTTAAAGACGAGCTTAATCTGAGGAATATTAACCAAGCGCCGAGGCTGGAAAAAATAATTATCAATGCCGGATTGGGACGCGCAAAAGACGATAAACGGCTGCTGGAAGTAGCAACCAATACACTGCGCAAGATAAGCGGCCAGCAGCCTGTAAGAACTACGGCTAGAGCATCGATTGCCGGTTTTAAGTTGCGCGCCGGTAGCCAGGTAGGCTTGAAGGTCACTCTAAGGGGTGATAGAATGTACGAGTTTGCCGACCGGCTGATTACCTTGGTACTGCCAAGATTGAGGGACTTCCACGGGGTAAGCCCTAAGTCGTTTGATTCTCAAGGCAATTACGGCCTTGGTCTTAGCGACCAGTCAGTCTTCCCGGAGTTGACGTTCGAAGATACCACGACGCCGCACGGCCTGCAGGTTGTTTTCGTAATTAGCAGCCAGGGAAAAGAACATTCAAAGGCCTTATTAGAGAAATTGGGCCTGCCTTTTGAGAAGGAGTCTAAATAGATGGCTAAAAAATCGATTCTAGCGCGTGATGCCAAACGCCAAAAGATGTATGAGAAATACGCTGCCAAGCGGGCGGAGCTTAAAGCCGCCGGTGATTATGAGGCTTTGGCCAAGTTACCGCGCAACTCCAGCCCGACCAGACGCAAAAGCCGTTGCTTTGAAACCGGACGCTCCAGAAGTTATATGCGCCAGTTCGGCTTAAGTCGAATCGCCTTTAGAGAACACGCATCTCGCGGCGAGATACCGGGTGTAACTAAGAGTAGTTGGTAAGAAGATGGTGAGCACTGACCCGATCAGCGATATGTTGGCCCGCATCCGAAACGCTGCTCGCGTTAACAGGAACGGAGTGTCTTTACCGCACTCTAAGATAAAAGAAGACGTGGCAAAGATCTTATTTACTAGCGGCTATCTTAAGTCGGTAAACCGTACCCAAGCCGGTGGACGCCTACAGTTAAGCTTGGAGATTGCTGACGAGGATCGGCCGTCCCAAATTACGTCGATTAAGCGTCTCAGCCGGCCGGGCAGGCGAGTTTATGTCGGGGCCAAAGAGATCCCAACTGTTAAACGCGGCCGGGGGATTGTGATTATCTCGACTTCAAAAGGGGTAATGACCGGCAATGAAGCAGCCAGTAAAAAGCTCGGCGGCGAGCTTATTTGTGAGGTTTACTAAAATGCCACGCATTAGGGAACAGGGAAGTCTAGTTCCTAATTCCTCGTTCCTAATTCCTCGAGCGACTGGAAGGAGCGACTGATGAGCAGGATTGGTCAAAAACCCATCACATTACCGAGCGGAGTTACGCTCACCGTCGATAAGAGTGAAGTGGTTGCCACCGGGCCAAAGGGTAGCCTCGCGCAGAAGGTTTTGCCGGGTGTTAGGTTGGAGACCACTCAAGGCCAGCTTATGTTGAAGCGTAGCAGCGATGAACCGGAAATCAAGGCCCGACACGGTTTGATGAGATCTTTGCTGCAAAATATGGTCACGGGGGTTAGCCAAGGCTTTGAAAGAAAGCTTGAACTCAGCGGTGTTGGCTACAGGGTGTCGGCCCAAGGCCAGGATTTGAAGTTTAGTCTTGGATTTTCGCATGACGTTGTTTATAAGCTGCCGGCGGAGGTACAAGTTAGCGTAGACCAGAATATCATCACCGTCAGCGGCATAGATAAACAGAAGGTCGGCCAGGTAGCGGCTGAAATCAGGGCTTTGAAGAAGCCTGAGCCCTACAAAGGCAAGGGTATCAAATACGTCGATGAGCAGATTATCCGCAAAAGCGGCAAAAGCGGTAAGGAGGCTACAGCATGAGCCAGGACAGCCTAGCCCACAAGCGTTTTAAAATGGAGCAAAGACGCCAAAGAGCCCGCCGGAGGATGCACGGTACGGCTGATAAGCCAAGGTTGAGCGTCCATATCAGTAATCGCCAAGTGAGCGTCCAGATTATCAATGACGACAGTGGCCGAACGCTGGCATATGTGACGAGTGTTGGGAAAAAGACCGGTGGGCCGCTATCAGATAAGGCGACCTGGGCCGGTACTGAAATTGCCAAAAAAGCCCTAAAGGCCAAGGTTAAAAAGGTGGTATTCGACCGCGGCGAACGCCAATATCATGGCAGGGTAAAAAAGCTGGCCGAAGCGGCCCGCCAAGGTGGATTGGAGTTTTAGATGAGGCACTACGCACAAGGCTTCGAGCCTCTATCACAGAAGGAAAATAAGCTAAAGCGCTATGAGCATACAAAATTGCCGAAATCACTCGTAGCCGGAGGCGGAGTGTGATGGAAGAAGAAAAGACATTTGACGAAAGAGTGATATTTATAAACCGTGTAGCCAGAGTGGTCCAAGGCGGCCGGCGTTTCCGCTTCCAGGCACTGGTTGTCGCCGGCGACCACCAGGGTTCGGTTGGTATGGGAATTAGCAAAGGGGCCGATGTCACGGCGGCCATCAATAAGGCTACCAATACGGCCAAGAAGAGCCTCATCAAGCTGCCGATTTATAAGGGCACTTTGACGCACGAAGTCGAGGCCAAGCGTGGTGGTGCAAAAGTCCTGATCCTCCCGGCTGCACCTGGTACCGGATTAATCGCCGGCGGAGTAGTCCGCTCGATTTTGGAAGTTGCCGGCATAGAGAACGCTTTATCGAAGTCTATCGGCTCCAACAACCGAATCAACGTGGCCTACGCCACTCTAGAAGCGTTGCAAGCAATGGTTCCAGCCGACAAATGGGTAAGCCGTACTGCCCAGAAAGCTGGTTCTGCGGCTAAAAAAGTCGCCAAAGAGGTGAAATAGGATGAAGTATAACGAGCTTGTTTTATCGAAGCAGCGCAAGGCCAAGCGGTCCGGAAGGGGCACTAAAGGTCAAGGAGCGCGTAAGAGCGGCGGTGTACGGCCCGGGTTTGAGGGCGGCCAAATGCCGCTTTATATGAGACTGCCGCACCTGAGGGGCTTTAAAAGCCACAAGCCGAAAGCCGAAGTTGTTTACACCGGCCAGCTCGAGGTGATTCGCAAAACCGTCCTTGATAATCAGGCATTATTCGAGGCCGGGCTGATCAGTAACCCTTACAACAGCGTCAAACTTGTCCTGAAGGGTGATTTGAAATCCAAAAAAGACGTTAAGCTACAGGCAGCCAGCTCCGCGGCTCAAGCGGCTCTCAAAAAAGCCGGCGGCAGCTTTACCAAAATCGACCGCCACGCCCGACCCTCCAAGGTAAGTGATAAAATTAAGTAAATGCACTAAGGGGTGTTACATATGGCGTTAACCGCATGAACTGGGGAATAATTCTAAAGTCGCTCGGCCATAAAGAGATGCGAGGCCGTATCTTGGCAGTGCTCGGTATGTTGCTAGTCTTCCGTATTTTGTCTCACATACCCGTGCCGCTGGCTGACCCGCAAACCCTAAAACAAGTCCTAGAGAATCTCTACACTCAAACCGGCTCTAATAACCTGTTGGGATTTCTTAACGTTCTCTCGGGCGGGGCACTGGCGAATTTTTCAATTGTGCTTGTAGGTTTAATTCCATACATTAACGCCTCGATTATTATGCAGCTACTGACCAAAGCCATCCCGCGTTTGGAAAAGATGCATAAGGATGAAGGTGAATACGGTCGTAAAAAGATTAATCAATACACCAGAATGCTGACCTTCCCTCTGGCTATTATCCAGTCAATCGGCATGGTCTATCTGATTCGGCAGCAAGCTCAGAGTTTGGGGGGTATTGGCGATATTACAGCTAACACCTCTCCTATTCAGTGGATGTTGATGATAGCCGCTCTTACAGGCGGAGCCATGGTCCTGATGTGGCTGGGCGAATTGATTACCGAGCGTTCTATCGGCAATGGTATTTCGCTTCTCATTACTGTCGGCATCGTTGCCGGCCTGCCGTCGCTTATCACCCAATTGGCTTCCAGTACGACCTGGAACTCGTCTTTCGCTAATGCAGATAAGCTAACTCTGCTTGGCCATGACTTCAGCAAGCGGGGATTAATAATCATCGGTATCGTAGCGGCAGTAACCGTTTTTGTAATCTGGGCCGTGGTTAAGCTTAACGAAGCCTCGCGCCGCCTAACTGTCAATTATGCCAAGCGCGTGCAAGGCAACCGCACTTACGGCGGCGTGACTACCACTCTGCCGGTAAAATTAATTACCGCCGGAGTTATTCCAATTATCTTTGCCTTAGCCTTTCTTTCAGTTCCTAGCTTTGCCGGCCAGCTTTTAACCCACGGCCAAGGTGTTCAGGCAATCGCCCAAACAGGCTGGGAAAGATTTGGTGTTACTCTAAGCGAACTGTTCCAGAATCCGGGGCCGGCTACATTTGCCGTCGGCGGCTGGAAGCCATGGATATACCCGATAACGTACTTCTTTTTGGTATTCATATTTACGTATTTCTATACCAGCGTGACGTTCAACTCTAAAGACATTGCCGAGAACCTGCAAAAACAAGGAGGTTTCATTGCCAATGTACGCTCCGGCCTCCAGACGCAGAAATACCTAAGTAAAACGGTTAACCGGCTAACCCTTTTTGGCGCGACAGCCCTCGGCCTCTTGGCGGTAATGCCGATAGTCGGCCAAGTTTATGTTAACCCCAATATCGCTATCGGCGGCACGAGCATACTGATTTTGGTGTCAGTCTCTCTGGAGACGATGCGCCAAGTTGAGTCGCGGGCACTGATGATTACCTATGACCAATATGAGCAGCCCGACTACTTTTATGAACTTTCACCATCGGCTAAGGCCGAAGCCGCCAGAAGCAAGCGTGTACTGCGCTTTATTCCCACTAGACGCCGCCAGAAATAACTCTTTACAACATCTATAGCGCTGTGCTAATATGATCAGGTTATATTTATGGCCGAGAGTAAAGAGGTTATCGAACTGACTGGTACTATTGTGGAAGCACTTCCGGGTACACAGTTTAGGGTTGAGCTCGAGAACGGCCACATAATAATAGCTCACGTCGCCGGCCGGATGCGTAAAAACTACATCCGCTTGGTGCCAGGCGACAGCGTAAAGGTTGAGTTGACGCCTTACGATCTGACGAAGGGTCGGATAACCTACCGCGAAAGTTAAACCAAGTTCGTTAATCAGAGGATAAGGAGAGAAACCTTAATGAAAGTGCGGGCATCGGTCAAGAAAATCAGCCCGGATGACAAGATAGTCCGTCGTAAGGGGCGGTTATACGTTATCAATAAACAAAAGCCGAAGCACAAACAGAGGCAAGGCTAGGATATGGCGCGGATAACAGGAGTTAATATTCCGGATAACAAACAGGTATGGGTTTCGCTGACCTATATTTACGGAATTGGGCCCAAGACCAGTTACGAAATACTACGAGCGGCCTCAATAGAGCCGACAGTCCGAGTCAAAGATCTGACAGACAGCGAAATTTCCAAAATTCAAGATGTTATTACCGCTCAATATTCGGTCGAAGGCGATCTACAAAGGGGCGTCACAGACAATATCAAACGACTGCGCGATATTAATTCGTATCGCGGGCTGCGCCACAAGGCCAACTTGCCCGTAAGAGGCCAGCGTACACGTACTAATGCCCGCACCAAGCGAGGCAAGCGGGTAACCGTCGGCGGCACAGCCAAGAAAGCTCCGACTAAGACATAGGAAGACGATATGGCAGACGATTTAGCTAAAGAAGTACCACAAGAAACGACTGCACCGACAGCCGAAGAGGAAGTTGTTGCCAAAAAGCCTAAGGCGCGAAAGAAAAAGGCCCGCCGCGACGTTAGCCACGGCCAAATACACGTGCTGGCTACCTTCAATAATACGATTATCAGCGTAACAGATAACAAGGGCAACGTTTTAACAACCGCCAGTGCCGGCAGTAGTGGGTTTAGGGGATCAAAAAAGGGAACCGCCTACGCCGCCCAGATTGCGGCCGAGAAGGCCATCACCAGTGCCAAGCAGTCTTACGGAGTTAATAAAGTTGATGTCATTGTCAAGGGGGTAGGTATGGGGCGCGAAGCTGCCATCCGCACACTCGCTGGCCAGAACGTCAGCATCGATAGTATTAAGGATATAACGACCGTTCCCCACGGCGGGGTACGGCCGCGCCGCCCCAAGAGGAATTAAAGATAGATTATGGCCAGAGATCTACAACCGATAGTTAAACGCTCGCGCCGCGAAAGCTACGCACTACACCCTAAGGCTCATAAGGCATTAGTAAAGCGCTCGACTATACCCGGTCAGCATGGCCGTGCTATGCGACGACCCAAGGCCAGCCAGTACGCCCTTCAGCTTAGGGAGAAACAGAAGGTTAAAAGGCTGTATGGCTTGCTGGAGCGGCCTTTTACCAGATTGATGACCGAGGCTTTGCGAGCCAAGGGCCAATCAGGCGAGAGGCTTCTAGAGTTTCTAGAAAGAAGGCTGGATAATGTCATTTACCGGGCTGGTCTCGCGCCGTCACGCCGGGCCGCTCGCCAACTGGCAACGCACGGGCATTTTATGCTAAACGGCCGGCGAGTCGATGTTCCATCTATGCGCACGGCCATTGGCGACATAATTCTGCTTAAAGACAGCAGCCGCAACTCTGAGTACTTCAAGCATCTAGATGATTTGAGCCCGGCTCCGGCCGAGATTCCCGGTTGGTTGAAAGTCAATCGTAAGAAATTGGAAATTGCGGTTTCGGCATTTCCGACACGCGAGGATGCCGAACCCGATATCAAAGAGCAACTAATTGTCGAATATTATTCACGTTAAGGAGGCATAAGTTAACTATAATGAGCAAAGCAATTCACACCCCAACCCTATCTTCCGTCAAAGACCACGATGAGCGGACGGCGACGTTCGTCGTCGAGCCGCTACAGAGCGGCTATGGAATGACGCTTGGCAACAGCCTAAGGCGCGTACTACTATCCAGTATCGGCGGTGCGTCGGTAACCGGTTTTCGCATTGATGGCATTAGCCACGAGTTCACCGCCATACCCGGCATTAAAGAAGATGTAGTGGCCATAATACTCAACCTTAAACAGATTCGTTTTAAGGTTTATTCCGATGAGCCGCAGACCTTAAGCCTATCCAAAAAAGGCAAGGGAGCGGTCCGGGCTAAAGGCCTTGCATTGAATGCCGATGTGGAGCTCGTCAACCCGGATCAACTAATCTGCACTATCGACGACCCTAAAGCATCATTGAATATAGAAATTATGGTCGAAGCCGGGCGCGGCTACCGCGCACTTGATGAACGTGGAGCCGGTCGAAAAATCAGCGATATGATCGCGCTTGACGCTTTGTTCACCCCTGTCCTGCGTGTCCGCTACAAGGTTGAGAATACGCGCGTTGGTCAAATCACCGATTTGGACAGGCTACTCTTGACAGTTACCACCGACGGATCAATCACGCCGCGCGATGCCTTTGAAGAAGCCGCCGCCATACTTGTCAGTCAATACTCGGCACTGGCCGGCCAGACGCGAGTAGAGACAGCCGGTGCGTTAACAGATAGCGGCGATGCCGGCGAAGTCAGCGAGGATTCGGAAGAGCCGGCGGAACTGATGACATCAATAGAGGATCTTAATCTCAGCGCCCGAACCACTAACGCTTTAATTAACAACGACATCCATACCATTAAGGACTTGTTGTCTCTGAGCGAAGCAGAGCTTCGTGATTTGAAGGGCTTCGGTAATAAGGCCTTAGAGGAAGTCAAGGAGAAAATGGCCGAACTGGAGCTTTAGGCTATAGTTATGCACAAAAGTAAATCAAATGTTGCCAAGTTCGGACGACCACGCTCGCAGCGAAGGGCATTGCTACAATCGCTTTCAGAATCGTTGATTCTGGAGGAGGCCATTGAAACAACATTGCCCAAGGCCAAAGCTGTAGCCCGTCACACCGAAAAGTTAATCAGCCAGGCCAAAAAAGGCAAGGATAGCTTACATAGCAGGCGAATAGTGCTCTCAGGGCTGAATACTGTTGCGGCGGCACACAAACTGGTTGATGAAATTGCACCAAAGCTGGCAGCCCGGCCAAGTGGCTATTTCCGTGTCGAGAGACTGGCCGCCAGGCGCGGCGATAATGCCCAAATGGCCAAAATCAGTTTCGTTGATAATCTAAAGACTGCGAAAAAGTCGCAAAAAGATCAAGAAACTCAGGCCACCGAGAAACAAGAGGATAAGGCTTCAAAAGCCCAAACCAAACCGACACCGCAGGCTATTAAGGACGGCGAAAGTAAGATTCAACCGAAAATAACGACGCAGGCGCCGAAGCGCGCCGGTGTTAGAGGCAACAGATAATGAGAACTTTCAGCCTAATACCCAAACTAATTGCCCGAAAATGGCATTTGATCGATGCCTCAGAAGCGCCTATGGGGCGAGTAGCCACCACAGCCGCGAGCTTACTGATCGGCAAACACAAGGTTACTCAGTCAGCGCATTTAGATTCCGGGGACTTCGTAATCGTCATTAACAGTGATAAGTTAGTGATTACAGGTAATAAGACTCTGGGGAAGCTTTATCGCCGGCACAGTGGCTATCCTGGCGGCCTGCGAGAAAAATCACTCAAAGACTTGGCAGCCGAGAATTCAGCAAAAATTATCTGGCAGGCAGTTAGAGGAATGTTACCCGATAATAAACTGCGAAAAAGCCGGCTGGGCAGGTTGAAAATCTACCCCGGCAGCGAGCACCCGCACGCCGGCCAGAACCCTGAGCCTGTATCGATGAGTGAAAGGGGTAATAAGTAGTCTATGAGCTCAAACAGTTACTTTTACGGATTGGGCAGGCGAAAGAGCTCCACAGCCCGGGTGCGCATAAGCGGCGGGAAGGGAAGTTTTACTATCAACGACAAGCCGTTGAGTGACTATTTCGCTGGCAGTAAATATCTCCAACACGAGCTGCTCAAACCCTTTAATACACTCGAGCTTGATCCTGAGAAATATACTATCAGCGTCAAGGTAAACGGCGGTGGGCACGCCAGCCAGGTTGACGCCATCAGGTTAGGAATATCTAAAGCACTAATTGAGCTTAATGGTGACTTTCGAGGCACTCTTAGAAGGACAGGCTTACTCGGGCGTGATCCTCGCGAAAAAGAACGCAAAAAATTCGGCCTGCGCGGCGCCCGTAAAAAACAACAGTACAGCAAACGATAAAATACCTAACAAGTTAAGTATTTGGCATTTTACATTTTACATTACACATTTATCTAACAGCTGACATTTAGTCATTTCTGCGGAAAAACCAATGATTAAAATGAAAAAATCAATGTTAAATATTAAACGAAAAATGTAAAATAGATTCAAATGGCTAAAGAGGTTGTTTTAACCGGTTTGCGCTCCAACGCCGAGTTCCACTTCGGCAATTATCTGGGCGCCATTCTACCGATGGTTGAACTCCAGAATAAGCACGCCGGGCGGTACCAGCTCAATATGTTTATTCCGGACTTGCATAGCTTTACAACCCCTGTTGAACACGGAAAACTCTATGAGCAGAGCATCGAAAACCTGAAAGTATTCGTTGCAGCCGGGCTGGATATTGAGCAACCAGACACCTTTATCTATCGGCAGAGCTACATCCCGCCCCATTCTGAAATGACCTGGATTTTGGACTGTTTTTCCTATTTCGGCGAGCTGTCGCGGATGGCCGAATTCAAGGAGAAGAGCGCCGACCAGTCCATCATTAGCGTTGGACTCTTCAACTATCCGGTCCTGATGGCCGCCGATATTCTTCTTTATGGTGCTAAGTGGGTGCCGGTTGGTGACGACCAGCGCCAACATCTGGAATTTACCCGTGATTTGGCAATACGCCTAAATAACAAGTTCGGCAACTTGTTTAATGTTCCAGCAACTATTAAAGAGCAGGCCGAATTTGTCGGTACTACTGAGCCGGTTAGAATCCGCAGTTTGCGCAACCCCGACAAGAAAATGAGTAAGTCTATAGAAGATCCAGCCGGCACGATTATGCTGAGCGATAACCCCGATGAGGCAGCTTCAAAAGTCATTTCTGCCACAACTGATTCGCTGGCTAGCATCAAGTATGATTGGCAGAACCAGCCGGGCGTCACTAATCTATTACAAATAATTGCCTTGCTGAGCGATAAACCTCAAACAGAGGTCAATCAACGCTGGGAGGGTCAATCAAGCTACAGCCAGCTAAAATCGGAGACCGCCGCTTTAGTCAAAGAATTTTTAGCTGGCCTGCAGTCAAAACTGTCCCAAGTTAATACCGAGCAGCTGATGATAAAGCTGGAAGAGGATGAAGCGGCGATAAGTAACGTGGCTCAAGAGACGCTTCTTAAGGTCCAAAAAGCTGTTGGTCTACGCCCTGCCACCTAGATCCGAACTGACTATGTCTATTCAGCAATTTAAGACTAATAGGTCATCGGTTGGCACCCGGGCGGATGTATTCATTGCGGCTAAATATCCGCAGTTCGCCCGCTCGTCACTAAAATCACTCTTTGACCGTCACAGTGTTAAGGTGAACGGTAAAGAAACCAAGCCTGGCTACAAGCTAAGATTCGGCGACAAAGTCTCAATTAATGAGCAATACTTTGTGAGCCAGCCCAAGTCCATAAATCTACCGGTAATATACGAAGATGACGACGTCGTCGTAATCAACAAACCGGCAGGCATTCTAACGCACAGTAATGGGGCTTTGAACCTCGAGCCAACGGTAGCATCCTTCATCAGCGGAAAAATAAATGACAAGCAGCTAACAGGTAATCGCGCCGGTATTGTGCACCGGTTGGACCGGGCAACCAGCGGGGTTATCATTTGCGGCCGAAATTTGAAAGCACTTGAGTGGCTACAAAAGCAGTTCTCAGGCAGAAAGGCCAAAAAGATTTATTTGGCGGTGATCGAAGGTGTTCCCGAGCCGAAAGAGGCAATTATTGATGCTCCAATCGGCCGTAACCCCAAGAGGCCTCAAACTTTCAAAGTTTCGTCCGGCGGCCGGCCGGCCCAGACTAGGTACAAGATCCTCAAAAAAATCGCCAATGATGGGAAAGATTTTTCGCTACTTGAACTAAAGCCGCTTAGCGGCCGTACACACCAGATACGCGTTCACTTGGCTTATATCGGCCATCCGGTTGTCGGCGACCGGCTATACGGACACGGCGACCCTAAGATGTTGCTGTATTCGCAAAAACTCGAACTAACGATGCCCAATGGGCAGAAAAAGACATTTACTGCGCCCGCTCCTCGATCGTTTAAGGATTTTTTAGGCAATGACTGACTTAAGCAATTTGCTAGTTCACCCTAAAACTAAAGAACAGGCCGATTATTTCTTGCAAAAACCGTATAGCCCGCTACTTATTCTGGGTGAGAGGGGCAGCGGTAAGCGAGGCTTGGTTTACTCGTTGGCCTGCTCGGCCTTGGGTCTCAAGTCAATGCAACAGCTTTTAGCCCATCCCTACTTCTTTTACGCCAAGAAGAACGAGGGCAAACAGGATATATCAATCGACACTGTAAGAGAAATTAACCGCTTTTTACGTTTAAGAACTCCCGGGAAATCGGCTATCCGCCGGGTTGTTTTAATCGAGGATTCACAGAATTTAAGCGCCGAAGCCCAGAACGCCCTGCTTAAGATATTGGAAGAGCCCAACGAAGACACGATGTTCTTGCTGACGGCGCCTTACGAGTTGAGCCTGCTGCCGACAATCGTTTCGCGTTGCCAGCACATCTGGGCGCATCCGGTGACGTTACAGCAAGCGGATAGGTTCTATGGCGGCCGGATTAGCCGTCAGAAAATGGAATCGGCTTGGCGTTTAAGCCAGGGAGGTTCAGCCCTATTAGATGCGCTTCTGGCTGAGGAAGGCTCGCATCCGCTTAAGCAGGCGATAGAAAAGGCCAAGTCTTTTTTGAAACAGACCCAATACGAGCGGCTGTTGTCTCTTGATCAAATAAGCCAGGATAAAGAAGAGCTTAGATTGCTTCTGGAAGCTCTTACCAAGATTCTGGCGGCGCTGCACCGCAGCGCCTTAGGTAAAAGGCCAAAACAGGCACAAAAACTGGCAGGCGACAGAAAATTAACGATGAGTTCGCTTGAGTCGCTTGATAAAAACGCCAACCCCCGGCTAATCTGTCTAAGCTTGGTTCTTAATCTAAAAAGTTAGTCTGCCCAGTAGTAGACTTTCACGACTATCGACTCTGTCGATACTGTATCCGCGCAGGCGGATAACCGCGAAAGCTCACTACTGGGTCTGTTATAATTACCTAAGCAATGTATGCCCTATTACTGTTAGTACTGATTGCGTACTTTGTACTTCGCCACAGCCGATACATCGATGACGAAACTACGTTAGTGACGCGTCGTTTGGGCGACCGGTTAGCCAAGCTCTGGGAAATCGCCCACCACGGTATGCGCGAAAACCGCTTTTTACGGGCTGAAAAAGCACTCCTAACTATCCTAAAAATTGATGAGAAAAATGCCGCAGCCTATAACCGCCTAGGAATCTTATACGCCAAGCAGCGAGAGTACAAAGATGCTATCGACTGCTTCGAAATAGCCAGTAGTATCGAACCCAGCGCTTCAAGCCTGCATAACCTCGGGTTAATCTATTACGAGACAGAGAACTACCAGAAAGCAGCAACGGCATTCGAGCAGGCTCTAAAGCTTGAGGATGACTTGGCTGCCCGCCATATAGCTTATGCCAAAGTCCAGGAAAAACTCGGCAACGATAAACTTATGCTGCAAGAACTAGAAAAAGCCGCCGAGTTAGAGCCGAACAACGAAACCTATAACCTGCTGATGAATGCCTACGAATTGCGCGGTATGGGCGAAGAAGCTGTTAAAGTCCGCCGCAAGCTTAACCGAAGCGCGCTACCCAACCGCCCCAAAAAAGTCCTTCGCCCTCGAAAAGTAGTCATCTAAATAATCTTAACTAAACTTGGTGCTAGGGGAGGGATTCGAGTCACGTTCCGCGACCCCGAAACTTCGCGATTGGCAACAAGTTGCCATCGGAAGATTTCCTTGCGACATGCCACCGGCATGTCTCACCCCGAAGGCTTCCCTCGGGCGTTCGAATCTACCATACAAAATCCTCCATAGCTAAGCCCATAAAGGGCTTTGCGACGGAGGATGGTGCTAGGGGAGGGATTCGAACCCCCGAAGGCGCAAGGCCGTCTGATTTACAGTCAGATGCGTTTGGCCACTTCGCTACCCTAGCTCAAATATAATTTTAACACCTACTAAACTCGAACTCACGACTTAGACATTCTCGCAAATGTGTCTAAAATCTGGAGCCACCTGTCGGATTCGAACCGACGACCCACAGTTTACAAAACTGTTGCTCTGGCCAGCTGAGCTAAGGTGGCGACCTCTGTAATTTTATCAAATTAACAGATAAGATTCAATGGACCGTATGATATAGTGAACACAAATGGATGGAAAGTCCAAGAGATTTAGCGAGTTATTGAATTCAGCGCAGAAGATTTTAATTACGTCGCATATTTCACCGGACCCAGATGCTGTTTGCTCGGTTCTATTATTAGGAACGACCCTGAGATCGAATTTCCCAGACAAAAAAATAAGCCTAGTTTTAGAGGAAAAGCCGGCACGAAACATAGAATTTTTGGAGAGTTTCAGTGAAATCGAGTTCCAGCCGGTTCTTGAGGCAGCCGAGAAGCTTAAGCCCGAATTGTTTATAATACTAGACGCACCAAACCTTGAGCGCTGTTCGAGACACAGCGGCGTTGAACTGCGAGGGCTTATTAACAACGCCAAAACCAAATTTGTGATAATTGACCACCACGAAGAGTATGGTAAAGACGAATCTGACATATATATCAATAGCCGGCGACCAGCAACGGCTCAAGAAGTTTATGAACTCTTATTTGAAAAACTAAACCTCAAAAAACCAGCCGGATATGCCCAGACCACGCTACTAGGAATTATCAGTGATACCGATAGGCATAAATTCGATAATCCCGTCCACCGCGAAACCTACAGAATCGTTAGCGATTTGCTCGATGCCGGGGCTAGCATTGAAGAGCTTGAGACAAGTATGGAACGTTACGACGCCGCTCAACTAAAGGTCCTGAATAATTTAATAAGTAATGTTACAGACAGCGGACGGGGTTATACGTATAGTTTCATAGATGACGAACTGGCTAAGGATTGGTTAGCAACGGCTAAATCGCCTGATTCTTTTAAACTGGCCTGCGAGCTGTTTACACAACAGTTCCTGAAAAATTTTGAGGATAATTTTTGGGGATTTATTGTCTATACAGACATAGCCAGTGGCGTGGGAGTTTATGGAGTTTCATTAAGATCGGCGAGTAAGATTAAGGATGTATCAAAAATCGCTTATAAACTCGGCGGCGGGGGGCACAAGGCGGCTGCCGGCGCAAAATTCAAGGCCGACAACATCAGCCAGGCACTAGAAAAGGTCAAAAAAGCTTTAGAAATCTTCGGAAAATAACTAGATCGTGGCAGGAGTGGAGGGACTTGAACCCCCGACCTTCGGTTTTGGAGACCGACGCTCTAGCCACCTGAGCTACACTCCTACGTCAGAGTCGACGTGCCGGCTTCCGTAAGTTAATGCTATTAACTTACTTTCAGCCTCAGGTCGCTTCTTCCTCTCAAAAACGCAACTCGCTGCAGATGTTGCGTTTTTGTTATAGAACAGGGGTATTGTATCACTCTTCAGAACTGATTTGTAGAGATAGTTAGCGGCGAGGGATGACGACGTTACGTCCCAAGTTCTTTTTAGTCTCAACCTGCTTGGCATAGACTCGCTTGACAGGGCAGTACTTTTTGAGCTCAACCTTATCAGGTGTGTTCATCGTGTTCTTAGTCGAGTAGTAATGCCGCTGTCTGCAGGCTTCGCAGACCAAGCCGACTATCTTACGCTTGTCGTTTTTTTTGGCCACCTCTAACCTCGCTTTCTGTAGGCATTATGAACGACAGGATAATATCCGCAATCAGCCGGTCTTTTTCAGACCTATATAGCCTTTTCATTGCTATAATTGTAACAGATAAGGAGCTTCCAGTTAACAGTTCAGTAAAATAAGTATCCAGGCCGACGTAGCTCAGTGGTAGAGCACCTCCATGGTAAGGAGGGGGTCACGAGTTCAATCCTCGTCGTCGGCTCCACGTCCCCTTAAAAAAACTATGACACTTTAAGATAGGGCTCAGAGGTGTTAGTATCTTAATCAATGGCTAAAATTTCTCTTAGTAAACCGACGCTTATTTGTTTTTATGGCTATCCTGGCTCAGGTAAGAGCTATGTAGCCCGCAATCTGGAAGGCGAAATCGGGATAGCTAGGGTAAGCGCCGATCGAATCAGGCATGAGTTATTTAGGCGGCCGCGCTACGACGCCCAAGAAAATGTCATTGTGACCCACCTAATGAATTACATGGCCGAAGAATTTCTAAGATCTGGCGTCAGCGTAGCCTACGATACCAACGCCTTGCGTATCGGGCAGCGGCGTAAACTACGCGAGATGGCTCGCCGGCACCACGCGGCATACTTGCTTGTTTGGCTGCAGACTGACGCTGAGAACGCCTTTACACGAACCCAGCGGCTCGATAGGCGAACCCAAGATGATCGTTATTCTGAAGAGCAGACAAAAGCTTCTTTTGACCACCAGATCAGTTTGATGCAAAACCCGCAGCCCGATGAGGATTTCCTGGTAATCAGCGGAAAGCACACTTTTGTAACCCAAAAGAACGCAATTCTAAACCGGCTGTATCAGCTGGGGTTAGTCAACGCCGGTAGCGTTCAAAGCCACGTGGCCAAACCCGAACTTATTAATCTGGTTCCCAACCCGCAAGCCGGCCGGGTAGATTATAGCCGCCGCGATATAAGTATCCATTAGAGTGACTCATCGATATCTTATCGTTCCGCAAATCGGAGAAGTTATTCTAATAAAGCGGCGAGGTAGCCGAAACATCAGACTAAGCATCAATGCTGCCGGCCAAGTACGCGTCGGTATGCCGCCTTGGACTCCCTACGAAGCCGGCGTGCTTTTTGTTAAACGGCATCAGTACTGGATACAGAAACAACTCCTAGCCCATTCACCTAAACAGCTGACTGACGGCGGTCGTATAGGCAAGTCACACCGACTGACCTACATCAATGAACCGCCTGCTAACGGATTGGTTGAAACGAGACTAAGCTCATCGAAGATTATGGTTAAGACAGCGCTGGAGCCTATGAATCCGGCGGTTCAAAAGAAGGTGGTACAAGCTTGTGAAAAAGCGCTCAGGCAGCAGACTGAGCTACTCTTACCACGAAGAGTTGAGGCTGTTAGCCGTAGATATAACCTGCCGTACAGCGGCCTCAAAATACGCAAATTGACCTCTAGGTGGGGTAGTTGTTCTAGAAAAAAAGAGATTACCTTAAGTTATTTTCTTATCCAGCTGCCTTGGCAGTTAATCGACTATGTAGTTCTGCACGAGCTGGCGCACACTGTCTTTCATAACCACAGCCGTAACTTCTGGTCTTTTATGGAGGAAAGGCTACCGAATTTAGTTGATTTAAAAAAGCAAATAAAAACTCATAAACCGCGAATTGAGCCTTATTAGACCCTTGATAAACAGAAGAGAGTCTGCTAGACTTGACAGCGTTGGCCTACTCTTAAGAGTAGGCTTTTAGATAGTGAGGCGAATTGTAGATGGTTAACGGTGCGCCACGCAGAAGGAAACCACGTATCCGGAAGGCTGCCCCAACAGTCCGCGAGAAAATGGAAAGCGGAGCCAGTAGCGTCGAGGCAAAACCCAAAAGGCGCTTCCGCCTCCGGGCTGCCATAGTCTCTAAGCCGCTTTCCGCAGTTTGGCGTGCCTTAAAGCCGCTTATTCGACCTCTAACGCCCTTGGGGCGATTGCTTCTCAAGGTGCTGAGCTGGCTCGTACCGCGTTATTTTGTCAACTCCTGGCGAGAGCTCAGGTTAGTCACCTGGCCGAGCAGGCGCGAAACGTGGCGGCTAACAGTGGCGGTCTTCATTTTTGCCGTCGTCTTTGGCGCACTTGTGGCGGTTGTCGATCTTGGGCTTGATCAATTGTTTAAGAGGTTTGTTCTAAGATGAGGAAAAGATACGATTCGACCAAACATTGGTACGCGATTCATACCTACTCCGGATACGAAGAGAAGGTAGCCGAAAGTATCCGACAAAGGGCGGAGTCGCTTGATATGGCCGACAAAATTTTCCAAGTCCTGGTGCCTAAGGAGAAGATGATAGAGATTAAAAATGGTAAAAGGAAGGTTGTCGAAAAGCGGATTTTCCAAGGCTATGTGTTGGTGGAGATGAAAATGAGTGAAGATGCCTGGTATATCGTGCGCAATACGCCTAATGTAACCGGATTTGTCGGGACAGGCTCAGAGCCAACTCCATTGAGCGAAGACGAGATTAACAAAATAATGAAGCGAATGGGCCGTGAAGAACCGAAGCACAGGTTTGATTACAGGGTAGGCGAGGTGGTTAACATCATTGACGGGCCGTTTAAGGGGTTTGACGGTGCAATTAACGAGATTGATGCCCAAAAGGGTAAGTTAAAAGTCTTGGTCAATATGTTCGGCCGCGAAACGCCCGTTGAGCTGGACGGCCTGCAGGTTAAGAGAGTATAAAATGGAACAGCAAAGACAGTATTTTGACGCGCAATTAAGCAAGTTACCGACAAGCGAACTCTACGGATTAGTCGCCGATGCTAAGGCTAAAGACGATAAGGAATTGCTGGGACTGATTCGTAACGAAGTAGCTCTTCGAATCCAAGAGCTAAACAGAATTTCAATATCGTGCAGCGACGCAACTATAGATATGAGCACAAGAACCTTGGAAAGCAACGGATAAGATTATGGCTAAAGAAGTTAAGGCTAATTTGAAGCTGAAGATACGTGGCGGCCAAGCCAGCGCCGGCCCGCCGGTTGGTAGTACACTCGGTCAATACGGTGTAAATATGATGGACTTTGTAAATCCGTTTAACGAGCAGACGAAAGACCGTATGGGCCAAATGCTGACTGTCCACGTAACTATTTTCGATGATAGAACAATGATATGGCGAGTAGTCGGCACACCTACTGACGAATTGATTCTATCGGCTTTGAAGGTCGATAAGGGCTCTGGAGAGCCCAATAAGGCTAAACTGGAAAAAAAGCTTTCTAAATCGCAACTTCAAGAGATTGCCGAAGCCAAAGCGGCAGATATGAATACCGATGATGTTGAATCAATCAAGAAAATGGTAGCCGGTACTGCCCGTAGCATGGGTGTGGAGGTTGAGTAAGAAATGACTGACGCTAAAGAAACAGATAAGATTGCGAAACCCAGTAGTAGACTTTCGCGACTATCCGCTGAGGCGGATACCGGCAAAGCCACGCGAAAGCTCACTACTGGGAAAAAATCGCAGCAAGAAGAGGCTGTGGTCGCAAAAGCCGGGAAGCGCAGCGCCAAAGCCGTGAAGGTGGCTGACGAGAAAGTTGCTAAGCAAGAACGAAAGAAAGAGCAACCGGCAAAAGACGCCAAAGCGGAGAAGCCGAAAATCGAGCAAAAATCACCGCGCAGCCACGACGAACGCGCTGGTAAGAAATATCGGGAAGCCATCAAACAAATTGATAAGTCCAAAGTCTATAATTTAGCCGAAGCCGTAGATCTGGCGGCCAAGACCTCTACTTCCAAGTTCGACGCCACAGTGGAGATGCATATAAACCTGGCGGTAGACCCAAAGCAATCTGATCAGAATGTCCGAGATACGGTGGTTATGCCGCACGGCACCGGCAAGGCAGTTAGAATTGCCGTTTTTGCTGAAGGTGATGATATTGATAAGGCTAAAAAGGCCGGCGCCGATATTGCCGGCAACGAAGAAATCTTAACAGCACTCGATAAGGAAAGGGTAGATTTCGATATTCTGATTTCTACTCCCGCTCTTATGTCTAAACTTGGCAAATATGCCCGTTTACTAGGTCCAAAAGGGCTAATGCCCAACCCTAAAAGCGGCACAGTCACAACCGATACTGGCAAGGCTGTAAAAGAAGCAAGGGCCGGCCGAGTCGAATATCGTGTCGATCAGAGCGGGATAATTCATCTTGGAATCGGCAAAGTGAGCTTTGGCCCGCAGAAACTGCTTGAGAACGCCCAAACAATTGCCACCAGCGTACGTTCGGCGAAGCCGGCAAGCGTTAAGGGTACGTATGTCAAGTCGGCGTACATCGCAAGTACAATGGGGCCGAGTGTCAAAACCGAAATCTAATTTGCGACAAGTTTACAACAGCTTTAAAATGTTATAAAAGGAGTGAAAACGCTCGTGGGGGTTTATAGTAACACCGAAATCCGGCAGGCGATCAAGGATGGACACATCTTGTGCGAACCTTTCATCGCAAAACACGTGGCTCACGCCAGCCTAGATGTAACACTCGGCAACTACTACTACAGAACAGAAAGATCAAAAGACCATCCA
>JBBDKW010000017.1:5504-58806 GCA_040879175.1 Saccharimonadales bacterium (SeqCode) | reverse complement strand
TCAGCCGCGCCGGTGTATTTGTAAAATTCGTCACTAAAGCCGATGACTCTGACCCTGTCAATTGCAGCCAAAGTAGCCGCTTCGTACCCGGCTTGCATCAGCTTCTCGTGCTTATGCCCGCTTATATGAATAATCTGCAAGTTGTTAAATTGCTTTAGAAGTGCCGGGGCGATCGCCAGCACTTTGCTGTTGACATCCCTTGCCCCCAAGCCTGCCCCACCGACTAATAGGACTTGAGAGTCAGCCGGCAGCCCGAGCTGCTTTTTAAAGCTGGTTTGTGTAGATTTTGTGACCGGCTTGATGCGCTCGTCAAGCGGAATCCCGACGTAGTGGGTGTACTCACTGGGATACTTATAGCGGCCAGTCGGCATACCGGTAGCGTGAACTGCTGCAAAGCGTCCGACTATGCGGTTTGCCAGGCCCGGGACAGTATCCGAATCGTGTGTCACAATCGGGATC
Source organism: Saccharimonadales bacterium (SeqCode) (assembly GCA_040879175.1). Taxonomy (GTDB): domain Bacteria; phylum Patescibacteriota; class Saccharimonadia; order Saccharimonadales; family UBA10212; genus 2-01-FULL-49-22. The sequence goes on along the minus strand of JBBDKW010000017.1, from coordinate 58,347 downwards.
CCCAGCAACCGCGCCGCAATGCCCACCGGAACCGCCACATAGCCGCCCTTTGAAAAAACAGCATCTGGTTTAAGGTGTTTGAGATACTTTCGGGAGTAGCCTATGCCAGATAGAACCCGGAAAAAATCTCGGATGTTCAGACCTATAGTACGTATATCTGTTAAATGAGCCAGCAGGCTCTCGCCGTGGTAACGACGGAATTTTCCGGCCGGAATAGTAAAAACCTGTTCAAAAACCGTAAATCGGTCTTTTAGGCTATCCGACAAAGTCTCTCCTTTTTGCCCGATATAGACAACCCGGCAGCCAGGAGATGATTCCTTAAGCGCGTGGGCGAGCGACAACAGGGGCATTATGTGCCCGCCTGAGCCGCCGCCCGTCAAGACTATGGTTGGTGCTTTTTTCACTTTGGGCTCTTTGACTAACTTCGCTGTAACTAGTATAGCGTGAAATCTGATAAACCAGCCCCAAAGCCGCCATCAGGCAAACGATACTGGTACCGCCTTGGCTGATTAACGGTAGGGTTATGCCTTTCAGTGGCAGAAGCCCTAGCATAGCGCCGACATTAATAACCATCTGGGTACTGAACCATGCCAACACACCCACGACTACCAATCGGCTAAATGCGTCAGCCGTATGTGTAGCAATAATCTTCAGGCGCCTAATAAACACCCCGTATAGCAACACGATGCCGGCGGTGCCGATAAAGCCGAATTTCTCGGCCATAATTGCGAAGATTGAATCGTTGCCAGCCTCCGGCAGATAACCATAGGCTTGTACTCCGTAACCAAGCCCCTGGCCAAACAAGCCGCCGGAGCCAACGGAGATAAGTGCCTGGCATGCCTGATATCCTGAAGTTTGGCAATTTTCGCCGGGGTTTAGAAAAGCGGTGAATCTTTCCCGCCGATAATCACTGCTTACTATCGCCAACGATAGAAACAAGACAATGGTTGCCCCGATAAGGGCAATGCGTTTCATCGGCAATCCGGCAGCATAAGCCATTAGGCCCAACATAGCCACCATTACAGCCGCCGAACCAAGGTCGCTTTGGAATTTGGCAACCATTACGCCAATTAGGACTAAAATGGCTATTAAGATTTGCAAAACATTTCGTGAGTCCGACAGCCTGCCAGCCCGCCACCGCTCAGTCAAAAATTTAGCCAGCCAAAGCAGCAGTGCCAGTTTGATCAGCTCTGCCGCCTGGAATGAAAAGTCGCCTACCCTGATCCAACGGTGGGCCTGATAAGCCTCATTGAGGGGTGTAAATAATACAAATATCGAGGCAACAGCAGCGAGCGCCGCTATGGGAGTGGTCAGTGCCATCCAGCGGCGCACCGGAAAAAAAACCGCGAAAGCAAAAGCCGCCAGGCCGAGGCCGACGTCGATTAGCTGTTTGGTGATGAAGTAGTTCTGGCTGATGCGCTGAGACGCCGCCAAGCCAGGACTGATTGAATATACCACTACCAGGCCGACGCCAAGTAGCAACGCAGTCAGCACAAACAACCAATGGTCGGGTTTATGGCGACGGCCGAGCGTTTCGGCTGCGTCACGGCGCCACCCCTCCTCTCTCATAGGGGGCCGCCCAAAATGAAGGTTATTATGCCAACCAGAGCCGCCACTTCGCCGACAATCCAAAACCTCATAGTGACTTTGGTCTCCGGCCAGCCTATGGCCTCAAAATGATGGTGGATGGGACTGGATAAGAAAATCTTCTTGCCGCGCAGCCGTTTACTGATTATTTGTAAAATTACCGAGCCTGTTTCAATTACAAAAACCGCGCCGATCAGCGGCAGAAGCAGCACGGTATCTGTCAGAATGGCTACCACTCCAAGAGCCGTACCCAAGGCAAACGAGCCGACATCGCCCATAAAGAAACGCGCCGGATAGATGTTGAACCAAGTATAACTAAGCAGCGCACCGACAATCGCCATGCAAAAACCGGCTATGCCGTATTTGCCTTCGATAACGGCAATCAGGGCATAGGCCCCAAACGCAATCGCTGAGAGCCCACCGGCTAAACCGTCCAGGCCGTCGGTAATATTGACGGCGTTGGCAGTCGCAATAATGACTAGAACGAACAGCGGGATAATCAGCCATCCGATTTCGAAAGCGCCAACAAATGGAATATGGATATCGGTAACCCCTAATTTAGCAAAGAACCACCAGCCGCCGATTAAAGATATGCCGAGCAGCAGCAGGAGTTTCATCTTGGCGCGCATACCGGCGATATTACCGCCGATGCCGCGGACGTTGATAACGTCATCAATTAATCCGATAGCCCCTGCCCCGACCATAGCTGCCAGCGGCAACCAGGTTTCAGAGCGGCTCAAGTTACCGAAGAGCGTGACTAAAGCCACTGCCAAGACAAACACCATTCCGGCCATTGTCGGTATATTACGGGCGTGTTTGGCAGCGTGCAGCTTGGTATAGACTTTAGCGGCTTCACCAGTAATAGAATTCGCCCGGGCTTTTTTCCACCACTGTCCGGCAAAAGCGGCGGTGGTGTAAATCGGCGTCAGAGCCATCGTGACAATAAAGCTCAAGAAGCCTAGGATAAAAATCTTTTCAATCGTTGCGGAGTCGAGAAAAATCAGTAAGCCATCCATGTGTGTTTTTTAGCCAATCTCCCCAATTATATCACTGAATAACACCTAGCGGCCTGATTTCGGTGACACATTAAAGTTGTTTATCAGCATATGGACAATATCGGCAAACAACGGCTGGGCCGCTTGGCTGCCGGCGTAACCGTAGATTTTTGGCTGGTTGACACGGACCACCACCACATACTCGGGCTTATCACCGCCAACGTAGCCGATATATGTACCGTTAAACCGGTCTTCATAGTAGCCCCCGGCCGGATTTGCAATCTGGGCGGTGCCGGTCTTGCCGCCGACTTCATAGTTGCTCGAGAAGTTCAAATACGAGAAGCCGTTGAGGTAATGCTGGCGAACAGCATAAGCCAGTAGCCCGCGTATGTCTTTGCTGGCTCGAGCCGCGATCACACCCGTACGCACTACTTTCGGCTTTTTAGCCTCGGTGTCGCCACTGGGACTAACGACCTTATCTATAAGCCGCGGTTGATAGTACGTCCCGCCGTTTATAACGCTGGCCAGTGCGGCTGCCATCTGCAATGGCGTGGCGGTCATCGCCTGGCCGAAGGCAGTATTAGCATACGTCAGTTGCAGGGCAAAGCCCTGGTTGGGGTCTGGAATCGACCCGCTAGCTTCGTAGCCTTGTTCTATGCCGGTCGGCTTACCCAACCTATAGCGATTAACCATATAATCGTGCCAACGTTCTCGCGCCTGTTTGTTTACCGTGCCGGTTTCACCACCCATCTGCATCAGCAGCCAGGTTGCGCCGGTGTTGATTGAGCGATTAAGAATGTCAGCCACCGTGTGGCTGCCCGGGCCACCGATTTCTTCGATATTGGTGATGTCGTGCTCATCGAGCCGCCACTTCCCAGGGTCGTAGTACGAAGTATCTGGTTTAACCACCCCGAGGTCCAGTGCCGCCGCTGCGGTAAGAGTTTTCATCGATGAGCCGACTTCCAGTGGCGAGCTCACGCTGGTGTTATTAAACAGATTCTGATCCGAGACCTTGAAGAACTCCGCCGGGTTATATGTTGGCCAATTGGTCATAGCCTTAACCGCACCGCTGTATGGGTCTAGGATTAGGGCGCTGCCAGAGGCACTTTTGGCACGGTCCAAGCCGGCCTTTAGTAAGGTTTCCAGTTGTTTTTGCATCCCGACATCGATAGTTAAAATGATGTCGCTGCCGTTTTTAGGGGCTATTTCGATGTTGTCTTTGGAAGCCGCGAGAGGCACTCCGGCGGCATCGGTGACTGCTTTGAGCCTGCCCGGCGATCCGGCAAGCATTGAATTAAGAGCCTGCTCAACGCCGTATTTGCCTTCTCCGTCATTATTTACAAAGCCGAGCATTTGCGATGCCAGCGAACCCTGGGCGTAGACTCGGTAGTCCTGGCCTTGAGTGCCGATTCCCGGTAGTTTAAGGGCCACGACTTGGGCTTTTTGCTCTTCGCTCAGTCTCTTAGCCAAAATAACGTAACGGGTGTTGGGTGTGCGTATAGCTTTAGCATAAGCCGCGGCATCATCCTTGGTGATACCTGCCAACTCGGTGGCAGCCGCCTCGGCATCTTTGATAAACAGCGGATCGGCAAACAAGGTATAAAGCTTCTGATTAAGAACCAGCGGCACGGTCGAATCGTTTTCGAAGGCCTTAATCACACCGCGCTCAGCCGGAATTTCGTATTCTTTAAGCTGGGTGGCCTGGGCGGCTGACTGGTAATAATCATTACGGATTATCTGTAAATAGAACAACCGGGCAATAAAGACAACCAGTATAAAAATAAGTACGGCGTACCATACTTTAAGACGCCGATTAGCAAACAAATCAACTGGCTTTCGCCTAAGCGGCAAGTTTGGCGGCATCAGCTTGGCAGCCTATTGAATCGAGCCTGAAGGCGCAACCGATACCAGGTCTTTGGCCTTTGGGCTGGAAGCGATCCTGTCGAACGATTGCAGACGGGCCGATTGTATCTCGAGGTTGGTCTTTTGGCTCTTAAGCTGCAACTGCTCTTCTTTGAGCTTGTTGATTTCGTAGCCAAAAGAGTTGGTTTTGGTCACTTGCGTTAGATAAAGCAGTCCTATCAAGCAGCCCAGGATAATCAAAACCACGGTGTTGCTGATTGGCCCCAAAGCCTTACCCCTTTTGATAAAGGCCACGCTGTTTTGATTGCGACGCACGCGCAGGCCTCTGCGGCTGGCGGCGATTGAACTTGAATATGTCATATTTTTTGTTTTATGGTCCCCCGCCAGCTAGCGATGCTAGCAGGCGGGGTTTCCCGAGATTTTTGGTTATGGGGCTCTTACCACCCTAACCTGGATCTTGTAAGCCCGGGATTGGCTCTGTACCTTAATAGGCATTTTGAGCTTTCCTTCGATCCTTTCTTTTGGTGTTTATTTTACTGCGGCCCGCAGCTTGGCGCTGCGTGCCCGCGGATTGGAAACGATTTCTTCATCCCTCGCAACAACCGGCTTTTTGGTCAGGATTCTCAGCTGGCCACCGTATTCAGCGGCCTGGTGCTCGGCCAAAAATCGCTTGACCAGTCGGTCTTCCAGACTATGGAAGCTAATGACCGCCAGCCGGCCACCGGGTGCCAAAAGCTCAAGCCAGATAGGCAGCGACAGCCCAAGCTGGTTTAATTCGTCATTGACGGCAATTCTAAGAGCTTGAAACACGCGGGTAGCCGGATGGATCCGGCTCTTGCCGTGCCAAGCCCTGGCCACTAAGGCAGCCAGTTGGCTGGTGCTTTTAACCGGGCGCGCCGCAATTATCCGCCGAGCGATTTGGCGCGCTTTCGGTTCCTCGCCGTACTCGGTTAATATCCTGGCAAGCTCGGCCTCGCTGGCGCTATTTACGATTTGGTCAGCGGTTAACTGCTGCCGTCTGTCCATTCTCATATCTAGCGGCCCCGGGCTTTTTATAGAAAATCCCCGAGTAGCGCTTTCAAGGTGCGGTGAACTTACACCCAGATCTGCCAAAATCATATCGAATCGCCTGCCTTCGCGGGCCAACTCTCTGGATGCGGTCAGAAAGTCTTGATGGACAATTTTGGCTCCCGGTTTGGCAAAACGCTTCTTCAGCGCCTCGATTGCCTCGCTGTCGCGATCAACCAAGACGGCTTTCGGAGTGCCACTCCGGGCCAGAACCGCCTCAGCATGACCGCCGTAGCCGGCTGTCACATCCAGATACGACTCGCTGTGCTTCGGCTGTAAATAGTCGAGCACTTCTTTAAGCAGAACTGGTTGGTGTATGTTTTTTTGCTGGTTCATTTTTGTTTGCGGCCTTCGGTCTTATGAGACACCTCGCATCGCGAGTTTCTCATCGCGCCGGCAAAATGGTTCACATTTTGTCGGGCTGCTCTTCCGGAGGCCTTTTCTTCCTTTTTGGTTTTTCGAGACCAGCTAATCAGCAGCCAACTTTTTGTTTTTACGTGAGTTTTTGTTTTTGTTTGCCCTACACAGTGTGCAGGGTTTTTGGGAGCTTAGGGCGCGTCCGGGGTAAGCGGACTTGCCACTAGGCTCTAAAGTTCTTTGTGAGAGACTTTGTGAGGTGGAGTTTTGGGAGGTGTTATTGGAGCGAAAAGGTGCGAAGGTCTTATTTTTACGATGGACCTCAAATTACCACCGGCTGGCTGCCGAATAGCTGACTTCGAAAATGATCAACTTTCTGCCTGGTTGTTAAGCTGCGAAAGGCCTATCCTACAGTGGGCGTTTACCCATCAGCCGCCAGTACTTACCGGCTCGCACCCCTGTGATATCGCGGTCAATACCCGCCCAATCTAACAGGTGCTGCTCGATGGTAATCCGGCCCTGCTTCTGGTCTATACCCCCGTCGGTCTTGCCCATTCGGAAGCGCACATTCAAATCAGCCGTAGCTTCGTCGAGGATATTCCCCGTTAGCTGCGGCTCGACTTGTTCGTCCCAGATGGACTTGGGATATAGATGCAGATAGTTTTTAAAACCCCGGGTAAGTACTACCCCGCTGGCAAACTCGGCGCGAAGTTCGGGCGGTAAGGTCAACCGCCGTTTGTCGTCGAGCTTTCGTTCGAAGTAATCTCCCATGGGTCTCCTTAATTGATAGTGGTTTTTTTGTTTTTGGTGAGTAGTCTATTTTGGACTACCCACAATTACCCACTGAGCTGAATATACTACCCATCCCTACCCACAAGCAAGTGTTTTATAAATTAAAAGTGGTCGCCTCAGCAACCACTTTTCCACATCTGTTCCGATTCACACTTATAGCACAATATATGGTGTAGGCTTACTCGTTTTGAGCGCTAGGCTTTTCTGGTGCTAGGCCAGATATTTCGGGATCCCCCGGATCATCAAGTTCAGAGGCCTTAACTTGGAATTCGAAACCATCAGGTACATCATACCTCTCTTGAGCATCTTCAGGTAGTTGCGCTCGGAGCTCGTCTAAATGTTCACGTGGATCTCCCTGGAGGTGTCTATCGGCGAAGCCAAACACTCCCCTATCTTTTATATGATCATATCTAAGTAAAAGTGTCGGGTCGCTGTCTTCTTGATCGCCGATTTTTTCAAATACAGTAGCGCCATGCGGACCAACATTCTCGAATTTCTGAGTCCGAACTGGCTGTTTATCAGGATTATAAGCATTACTAACCAGCTCACGACCTTCGGAAGTACCTCCTAGGGCAATAGCACCAAGCAATGCTCCGGCAAGCATTATTTTTTCGGATTTCTTATTGTAACGGTTATGGTTTTTTGGCATAACTTTTGTATATTAACACAGATTGTTAAAAAGGTCAAGGTTATATTAGTTTATAGTTGTTAGTTTATAGTTGTTAGGCCGCGAGCACCCTAGTTTGGCGGAAGGCCTAGCCTGAAAGTTTTTTTATCTTAGCGGCGAACCATCTGGCGCTGGGACGGATTACCCGCTTCATTCCGTGGTGTCTTTTAACCTCTACCAGCCCGAATTTTGGCCACCAACCTTCTTCCCATTCAAAATTATCGAGCAAACTCCAGTGGAAATAACCTTTGATTTTTACTCCTTCGCTTATGGCCCTTTCCATCGCCACAATAGTTTCCTCAATCCACCATCGGCGGTATTGGTCGTGCATATCAGCCACCCCGTTCTCTGTTACGATAATAGGCTTGCCGTAATGTGCCCAGGCGCGCAAAAGAAGTGGGTACAGCCCTTCCGGCTCCATATACCACCCCTTGTCATTTAAAGGTGTCGAAGGATTCTTCCTCTTGAACCAGCCATCGTAATAATCGGTGAAGTAGTAATTTATGCCCACAAAGTCCTGCTCGCCTCTTAGGCGATGGAGGTACCACCAGTTCCAGGCATAGCGCATAATCTTGGTGGAAAGCTCATCAGACAGATTATGCGGGTCCTTAGCCTGGATGTTAGCCAGCTGGGTAGCCACGCCGATTTTTAGAGATGGCTTTTGTAGTTTAAGGGTATAGTAAGCGTCCCGGTGAGCCGCAACTAGGTTGAAGTAAACTCTCAACATACTTAGGATGTTTTTCTCCTGAGGGGGCCATAGGCCCAGCATATAGCTAAAGCTGGTGTAAACATTTGGTTCGTTTATCGTAATGATGTATTTAACGTCTCGGGTCAGCTCTTTGGCAACTAGATGTACGAACCGTTTGAAGTACTTAAGATTCTTTCGGTACTTAAAGCCACCCCTGGCCTCAAACCAGATAGGATTAGTCCAATGCCAGATGTTTAACATTGGTTCTATGCCTTGCTTTTTTAGCTCGGCGATATAGTTTTTGTAATGGTCAATCGCTTGTTGATCCCACTGGCCTTCTTCAGGTTCAATCCGCGACCACTCGATACTGAAGCGAAAGGAGTTTAGGTTAAGTCTTTTAAGGAGTTCGAAATCCTGTCTGTAAAGCTTGTAGTGCTCTACCCCGCGGCCGCTGACATAGTTTTCGGGGTTTTTAGCTTGTTTTATAACCTCGTCCCAAATGGGGCTTTTCCAGCGCCAACCCATCCTTCTCCCGGCGGTTTTAGCTAATCTGGCAGCGTTTTCTAGTTCCCAAACAGTCCACTGGTTGTGGTTGCCGCCTTCTACCTGATGGGATGAGGTGCTGGCACCCCACAAAAAATCTTTGGGAAAGGCTTTGTTTGTGTCTTCGCGCATTAAAGCTATTTTATACCAAAATAGCCCTTTACCCTTATCCTTTCACCATTTCCGATGTAGGTTAGGAGCGAACCTATTAGCGAGGAAGAATCAAGCGCAGTGCAGCCCGAGTTCGCTCTACCTACGAGCGGAGAGCGACCCGGCGCGGAACGTTCTTCTGAGCTAATGGGTGAGCGACAACTCGTCGAGCATTTTCATATCGTCGGTCGATAGCTCGAAGTCAAAAACCTTAAAATTCTCTCTTATTCTCTCGGCGTGTGCTGACTTGGGGATCGGAATGGTGTCGTGCTGGACGGCCCACCGCAATACCACCTGGGCTGGTGTCCTGCCTGTCCGCTCAGAGATATCTCTAACGGTTATGCTATTTAAACCATGGCCTTGTGACAGTGGGCTGTAAGCCTCAACGATAATGCTGTGCTTTTTACAGAATTCTAGAATTGGTCGTTGCTCTTCATAAATATAGGGGTGAAATTCTATCTGGTTGACTGCCGGAGCAAACCCGGAGTTTAGCGTTTCTTCTAAATGCTCGATCCCGTAGTTAGATACACCTATAGACTTAGCTAGGCCCTGCTTGGCGAGCTCTACAAGAGCTAGCCAAGACTGTTGCCTTTTCTCTTTGTCATCGCGCGGCCAATGTATGAGATACAGATCAATATATTCGAGCATTAACCTCTCCAGCGATTCATCAAACGCCCTGAGCGCGGTCTCGTAGCCGAAATCATTAGGCCATAGCTTGGTGGTAATAAAAATATCTTCTCGTGGAATCGGACTTTGTCGAATAGCCTCGCCAACTTCTGTTTCGTTACCATAAATCCTGGCTGTATCAAGCAGACGGTAGCCGACCCTCAGAGCTTCGCCGGTCGACTCTACGCACTTACTGCCCGTCAGGTTCCACGTCCCAAATCCAAAAGCCGGCATTTTCTCACTGTTGTTCAGCTTAACTCTTCCAGGCATAGCTATTTTTTATTCTACTCCTCACACAATATACCTCAGTAATTTATTTACGCTTATTTAAACATTCTTTAGTAATCTTATAAAATGTGTGCTGTGGGCAAGATTAGTAGAGCCGAATATTATTACGATATAGGTAGCGGGGTGCTTCTTCTCGGAAAGGTTGCGCTTGGTGCTCATATTGAAGCAGGCGGAAACCCGGCCGATATTGAGAATTTAGGGGACTTACTTAGAAATGGGGTATCTAATTTACCAACTAAATCGAGGGGTCTAGACGCCGCTAGCTGGGAGAGGGACGATTTTATTTCTTATGGTCGGTGGTTAGTAAGTGTCACTGCGCCTCCGCCAAACCGAAAAAGCAAGGCGATCAATGAAAAAACACTTACCAGGGCTAGGGACTTAGGTATTGGCCCTAATCCATACAGACTTATTAAAACCGCTGGGTTCAAAAACACGAACAACTATTACCGCACTCTAAACATTGATACCGCCCACTTTCGAAGAGGCCCAGACTTTTTTAACGACTGGGACGACCAAGATTATTTAGATTATATAAGACGCATAGGATCTAGGTTGGGTCGTAGGCCAACACGCGACGATCTTCGTAATGAGTCACTTCGAAACTCTTTAAGCCCAAGTGAATATCAAATATCAACTCGATTTGGTAATTATGGTAACGCCCTGGAAGCAGCTGGCTATGTTGTAATCGCAAATTGGGGCGAAAAAGACTACATAGACTGGGGTGTTAAGTTTATGAAGGCCAATCAAGGTTATCAACCTAGCCAAAAGGCTATAGATTTTTTCTCGCAGCGGGGGCTTGGTCCGTCATCTTCATCGGTACGTATGCATTTCAAACAGCTCACGAATTTCCAAGGATTAGTTAAAACAGCATATGAGCAAAGGGCCACGGCTTGGCAAGAACGAAATCTTCAGCTTGGTAAAGAAATACAGGAGTGGCTAGATGAATTTAGGCTGCCTGTCGAAGTATTAAGCGGCTCAAAAACCCCTTTTGAAATCATAAGACGATTCGCGCACTATAAGTTACTGGATGTATTACTCCCGGAAGGCCTATATACGGCTAGAGTTGAGTTTAGTGCAGAAAGGCTACCTTTAACAGAACTGGTCGAAGCATTACAGACTCACAAGCCAGGTCTGACAATTGAAAAATTAAAAGAAACTGCCGAATCTCTAGGCGTTGATGAATACATAGGGGGATCAGAGTACGACCTTATCGAGATACTTCGATTACCCGATGAATTTATGTCAACTAGAAGAGTCACCTGGAAAAAGAACCAGGTCCTTCTTGGAGCTGTTCCAATTACTTCCTCTAATAAATTCTGAATTACGAATGATTCGAATTGTTTCGTCCCTAGGTACGCTTTGTATGTTTTCTATCTCGATATGAAAGGTCGCGTTTGTAGTGGCCAAGGTGGTCGATGTATTTTTCGTACGGTTTAAATAAGCTTGAGTAGTGGACATTGGGTGGCATCAGCTTTAGAAGCTTGCCTTCCTTATCCAAGTACTCTGCCAAACAGTAGAAGTCGCCGTCGCCGCTGATAATGATGGCTTTGTCGTAGTTTTTGAGCTCCTTCATAGCCCATAGCACCAGCTCGGCATCAACGTTACCCTTCACCGGCTTTTTTTCTTCCTCCTTCGCCGAGGCTTCGGAGGACAAGTCCGGCTGCGGTTGGGCAATCGTTTCGCGCGGCCGACTCATGTCGATTGTCGGCTTTAAAACAATCGAGTAGCCGGCGTCGTGCAAAAACTCGTACATATCTTCGTATTCCGGCACGTAGCCAATAAACATATAAGCCTGGGTAACGCCATATTTATTGTTCAAAAAACGGCGGAATTTGCGCCAGTCCATCTTCCAGCCGAACTTTTGGGTGCTGACGTTTACGTTCTGGCTGTCAATGAACGCATAAACACGCTGTCTTTTTTGCTGGTCCATTTACATCATATTCACGATGTTGAGAATGTTGCCGTCCGGGTCTTTAAACCAGGCAGCTTTAAGCTCACCCATAATATGAATGTCGCCTTCGCGAGTAACACCCGGCAAGTTATCGTACTGCTCAAAAGTCACTCCTTTGGCTTTAAGGTCGGCCGCGATCTTATCCAAATCATCGCCTACACCCCAAGCGACTGCTGTTGCTTTGTTAGAACCGGCAAACTCCGATGGATAAACAAACAGTTTTGAGCTGCCACTTTTGTAGCTGGTCCCGGCTGGGTCCTCATGCTCGATTTTTAGACCTAATGTATCTTGATAAAATTTTTTGGCTGAGCCCATGTCTTTGACGGCAATGGTCGCTATTGCTGTTTTATCTGCTAGCATTTTACCCTCCTAAACTTTCATTAAAATTATGTTATGTCTGTGGTAATAACCTACGTTGATTTTTAGTTTGCTAATTCTCTTATGATAGCCGATGCATTTCGTAATGAAAGTTTCGGCTGGTGAAACCTCCTTTTATGCTTTTCAGTATACTCTGAGACCATAGAAATATAAATCTTGAGAGATTTTGCAAATTACTTGACTTGTCAAGTATTCCCTGTCTCGGCTTCGGATTCCATTTTGTCCAGACGTGTGTAATAATCTGGGATTTCTTTGAGGTGAGCCCAGGCGATACGGCCGGTGATTTCTGGATCGTCTTTAGTGACGTTGGTTTTTTCTCCCCATTGGCTACCGTGTTCAGACTCCACTTCCAGCCCACGCCGGAACTGTTCTAAATCCACTGTCTTCCAGTCAATCCCAATCTTATTGCCAATTTCTTCTGCTTCTTTGGTTGTAAATTGCTTGCTCATAGCTTGATTTCCGTATTTGGCAGTTTAGGACGTATACGACCTAGGTCGTATTGGCTGATGCCGTTGCCACGCAGGTCAAGTACCTGCAACCCGGTTAGGTTGCCGAGCTCCAGCGGTAATCCGGTAATCTTGTTATTGGCATAATTAATAACTTTGAGATTCTTCATTTGGCCGATTTCAGCCGGAATACCGGTCATTTCATTGTTGCTGACATCAAGTGTTTCCAGTTTGGTCAAATTTTTGATTTCAGCCGGTAATGCGCCTGTCAGATTATTGTTGCTAAGATCTAGAGAAAGCAGATTTGTGCGGTCAAGAATTTCTTTTGGAAAGGCTGTTAATCCCTTGCCCGAGTAGTTCGCTGTGGCAGTAGTGGGAGCGGAACTCTTTGTAGAAGTCTGATTAGCACCGTTGTTATCGCGTACAAGGACATATAAACCTGCCCCGATAATCACCAGAATACTGAGCGTTAGAGCCGAAAAGCGTTTGATACTCATACTTTTATTTTACTCCTTTTAAATCCCCGTGATTTTGAAGTGCTTCAGCCTCGATTTATAGCCGGCAATCATTTGCACATTGCTTTTCGGAACGTTGTAGTAGTCGGCTAAAAGCTCTGTTACCGCTTGGTTAGCCTTGCCTTCTACGGCTGGTTCACGAACGTAAACAAGCAGTGAGCCGTCAATCGCCGGCTGCACCAACGGACCCTTTTTACTCCCCGGCTTCACTCGTACTGCAACATTCATAAGTTACTTGTTTTATTGGGCATTCCCGTTGGGCTCAAGGCTCCGTGCTCTGCCCAAGACTTTCTATAACCTAGTTAAATCATGGTCATCATAGAAAGTGTCTATTTTAGCCCTAGGCTTTCTGCTTCTGATAGCTGATTCCGCCTTCATCATGCTAAAAACGTTCCTAGCTATTTCCTTGGCTCTTTCCGAGTTCGGTTCGGGAGGATCAGTTACTACTTCAGGTTTAAGGAAAATGGTCGTAATCCCGTCGACAATGACGCGACCGTTGACCTCTGCACGACCTATAAACTCTTCTTTAGCCACAAAGTACTCCAGAACTCTTCGTTAAAAAGTTAGTATACAATGAATTACTTAACTTGTTAAGCGTTCCTTTTTAGGCATTCTTTAAGAAGTTCTGGGAATTCCTCGGTCTTCATATCGTTTAAGGTGAAGTGGCCCCGACCCTTGAGAGTGATAATTTTCCCACCCAGACTCTTGTGATAAATCTCTAGGCTCATTTTTCCATCTTCAACTTCATCGTCTGAAATAAACATAACGATTTTTTTAACCCTAGACGGTATCGTTTTATCGATTGTGAATCCGTAAAATTCCTTTCGGGCAGTATGTCTTTCATCCGGTATTTTCCACGGTGCGACTAAAATCAACTTGGCAATTCTGGCTTTGGACTCACCGAGCCACCTGACCAAAAAGGCGCAACCGCAGCTGTGACCGACTAGTATTGTGTCGTTGTTGACTTCGTATTTTTCAAATTCTTTCTTAATTTTTTCATAAACTGGCGTCCATGGCTCTGGCATTAATGGTCTTTCTGTGGCGATGCCTCTTGATATCAATTTCCTTTGAAGCCATGGCATCCAATGCTTGTCGTAGGTTCTTCTTTCGGGGTCCATAGCTTTTTCCGCATCTGACGGGCATCCATGAACGATTATTACGTTTTTCATTTGGTCTTATTTTAAGCCGGTTTTATGTTAGCCAGCTCAGGGATAATAACTGCTCGTGAAATTTCATCAAGTTGATCGTTAGAGGCAATGCCAATACCCACATCAGGATCAAGGCTGTAGAGAGTTACATGAAAGGGCTGAATTGGTAGAGATTTTTTGTATTTTTTATTCAAATGGGCAAAAAACTCTTCCCCGTCGGGAAATTCACACATTACGACAATGGTTTTCCGGACATCTTTTTGAACAGCACGAAACTGATCAAGTAATTTAAATTTATTTAGCTTATTTTTTTCTATGAAGCCCTGGCATTGCGTAATTATTTCAGTCTTAGTCCGCTGAGAATTTCCGGGATCAATGAGCTTGGCAATTTCTTCGGTATTTATGATCGTTATGTGAAATTCGTTCTTCTTTAGAAGCTTTTCACCACCTAAATGAATTGACTCGGGTAGTCCAGCAAGTTTGATATCTGAGTAAACAATATATCCTGCTACGAGCTGGTGTTGCCTTGATAGCATTTGTTCTGGCTCTTTCTCCATAACACTACAGCTCTTTAGTTAGCTCGTTGATTAGTGCTCGTTTCTGTTCAGTTGTGTCGCGGTTGCGGACGGTTACTGTATCGTCGTCGAGAGTTTGGAAGTCGATGGTGATGCAATGCGGAGTGCCAATTTCGTCTTGGCGGCGGTAGCGCTTGCCGATGTTGCCGTTGTCGTCCCAGGCCACAGTACCTGCGGTTCGAGGCCCGAGCATTCCTTCCTCATCTTGTTTTTTGAGCTTCTCATAAACTTCACGAGCTTTTTTGACCAGCTCGGGCTTGTTTTTTAGAAGCGGAAAAACAGCGACCTTAACGGGTGCTAGTTTTGCCGGCAGTTTTAGGAAGACGCGCTTCTCGCCACCTTGCTCGTCTTCTGAATAAGCATTAGCCAGCACAGCAAAGACATGGCGGTCCAAGCCCCATGTGGGCTCGATGACGTGTGGGACAAAGGCAGCGCTGCCGTCCTTGGGCTGATATTTCATATTCGTACCTGATTTTTCATGGCTTGAGAGATCAAAATCGCCACGGTCGGCCAACCCGGCTATCTCACCTTTGCCGAAAGGAAAATCAAATTCGAAATCAATGGTGCGTTTTGAATAATGAGCACGGTCTTCTTCGGGCATCTCGACTTCCTTAATCTTTTCGGCCGGCAAACCAAGGTGTTTGAACCAGCCGTGCATATCGCCGCGCCATTTTTCGAAGTATTTATTACTATCTTCCGGTTTTATAAAGAACTCGAATTCCATAATTTCGAACTCACGAGTGCGGAACAAAAAGTCGCGTGGGCTGATTTCGTTCCTAAACGATTTACCAACTTGAGCGATACCGAACGGCAGGTCGGGCTGGTAGCTGTCTAAAATATTCTTGAAGTTCACGAACATCCCTTGTGCCGTTTCCGGTCGTAGGTATGTAATGTTTTTCTCGTCTTCTACCGGTCCGACTTGGGTCTTAAACATCATATTGAACTGGCGCGGCTTGCCGAAGGTGTTCTCTTTGCCACAGTTCGGGCATTTGTCTTCGACTTGGTCAGCCCTAAAGCGCATGTGGCAGTTACTACATTCCACAAGCGGGTCGTGGAAAGTTTCGACGTGGCCGCTGGCCTCCCAGACTTTTTTGTTCATCAAAATGGCGGTATCCATTAGGTACATGTCGTCCCAGCCGTCGACGAAAAATTTCAGCCACTCATCACGGATATTGCGTTTAAGCGCCGTACCAAGTGGGCCGTAGTCGTAAGTACCGGCCAGGCCGCCGTAAATTTCGCTGCCTTGATAAATAAACCCCCGTCGCTTACACAAGCTAACAATATCTTCCAATTTCACACTCATCTTAAGCAAGATTATAGACGCTTTGCCTTTTTTCGACCACTTTCAGGCAGCGTCCTTTACATATATGTTGATTTTCATTATAGTAAATTGCATAACATAAAAAATACTGATGAGTCTTCACGCCCCTGAGGCATTAGTCAAACTTCG
Organism: Saccharimonadales bacterium (SeqCode); assembly: GCA_040879175.1. Taxonomy (GTDB): domain Bacteria; phylum Patescibacteriota; class Saccharimonadia; order Saccharimonadales; family UBA10212; genus 2-01-FULL-49-22. The sequence goes on along the minus strand of JBBDKW010000017.1, from coordinate 42,220 downwards.
CATTGTTGAATCCCCGATACAACCGATTTATAAAGCCGCTGAACCAGGCTATCAGCGTAACTTTTCCCGAGACAGTCTTACCTTTGGCATCTTGGCGGACGACGCAGAAGCGCTAGAGGCTCAGATTACCCACTCCTTTAAGCATCAAGGTAACAAGGTAGACCCATATACAGGCGAAGAACCCGGCAAAATTCATCATGAATGGCCGGGCGTTTTTTATAGAGATAGAGAAACAACCTACAATGCCTGTGATAGCACGGCTTTAACACTGCTAGCCATTGCTCGGTTAGTTGAGACAGGTAAGCCAGAACTATTATCAACCTATGGCCCCAATATTGAGGCGGCTCTCGAATACATTTATAGCCATACTGGTCTTGATAACTTATTTAGAGAAGATCCCAGCCTAGCCGGAGCTGATAGGTTTGCTCTGAAAGTTACCTACTGGAAAGACTCAGTTATAAACGGCGGGCAGGAAGAACCGGCTTATCCAATAATTTATACTCTAGCCCACTTTCAAAATGCTGCTGCTCTTAGAGCAATGGGCAGAGTCATGAATCGGCCAAATTTGATACAAACGGCAGACGATATGGAACAGGCCGGAATAAATCGTTTATGGCTAGATGGCCACTTTGTGACAGCCGTTACCGCTAATGAAGTTATTGACCCGCCAAGCAGTGATTCACTACACGCTCTTTTATATATTAAGCCCGCATCGGAATCTTTACCATCGGATGCGGCAGAAGGAATTGAAGAATATATGAGACCCTTGGGAACAACCTTCGGTTACCGTGCAGGAATACCCATAAACGGTAACAGCGACAACTACCATACCAAGTATGTATGGCCGCATGAACAGGCTCTGATGCATGCAGCAGCTAAAGAACATCGGCTAATGCAAGCTCAAGAGGTTGCTCGGCGGGTAGTAAGCTATTGTAATAGCGACGGTAATTATTGGGAACTTGTTGATGCCGAGGACGGTTCGAGGAACGGCAACAGGCTACAACTCTGGGTGATTGGAGCCATACACTATTTCAACGCTACTGCTGGACGGCACTGAGCCCACAGAAGATCTAAATCCGGACGTGAGATTGGAGCGCGGTTTGTACAAATTGCTGGGAATTTTTAGCTAACTCTCCGACGCTCGTTATTCGAGATAAAGCTTTTGGTGAATTGTTGCCGAAACCTAGCCGCAAGAATTTTATCTGATCGGCATTGAACTCGCCGTTTTCGCTCGAAGTAAATCTCATTTTTTCGTAGTCGAAATTGTAAGATTGAGACTCCGAAAGTTTTTTACCGGCTTCGTCGGTCTTGAGATTTGGAGTGTGGCCGGTTAGCTTCAAAAGCTGCATCTTAAACCATAGATCCGTTAGCTCGGACGGGATATTTACGTCGTTGAGGCCGGCTAGCGCATTATCCAAAAGTGTGAAATAGGCTTCTTCGGTTTTGTCTTCGGTGGCTTTGTTTAGTATCCGTAGAACTTCATAGGCGGCGTTTGTGCGGTCGATGTCTTTGACGATTTGGCCGTAATGTCGGGCGAGGCGGGCGGAAATCAAGGTATTAATCTCGCCCCGCCCGACAACCATCGTCAGCTCGCTGACGCTAAAAAGCTCAACCGCGCCGGCTAATTTGGCTTTTGACTTTCGTACGCCTTTGGCGATGGCTTTTACCTTGCCGTGATCGGGAGTGATAAAACTTAGTATTCTATCAGCCTCCCCAAAGTCTGTCCGTGTTAGGATGATTCCCTGTGTCGTAAATTGTCTCATCCCGAGACTGGTTGTAGTATGCGCTCGACGGTTCTGACTAGTTCGACGAGGGAGGTGCTTGGTTTGTAATGATAGCCAGTAACGTTCAGGTGGTCGAAGCCGCCAAGCGCTTCCTTGAGCTCTTCGGCCGATAGACTGCTAAAAACCACCACCGGTATCTCCTGCCAATCGGGGTAGCTACGGAACTCATATAAGAATTCAATACCGCCGTGCCCGGCTAAAACCAAGTCGATAATGATTAAACCCGGGAGCTCATTATCGGCAATGTCTAGAGCCGTTTGCGGGTCGACTTGCCAGTCAGCCTCGTAACCGGCTTTTTTTAACACCTTCATTACGTTGGCAGCGATTAGACGGTCAGATTCAATTAATAAAATTCGCGACATCACACGAATTGTAATTGTTTGCTAACGGGGATGGCGGTGGCTAGGCCGTGCATACCACTGTGGGCTGCCGCTCGCAGCGGCTGCCACATCGTGCTACAGAGCATATCGGCTATCAGTACTCCGCTTGCAGCGCCCGGCGGTAACGACGGTAGCGGCTGGCGGGCCTGGCCGGCCAACGAGCGGGCACTACGCAGGGTTTTGTCGCTTAGGCCCTCGATACTGCTGTAAACCCCGGTAGAAATCACGCTTTCTGAGCTACGACGAGCACCCAGCAACAGCCTATAGCGCTTTTGTTGTACTTGGGCGGTTTGAGCCCGAATTAGGCTGGCAGAGAGTATCTGAATGGCAATATGCAAGCTCGGTTGATGGGTCAGAACCGGCGTCAGCTTGCCGGATACATCAACCTGTAGATCGGTGGCGTACTTTTTGGCATATGGTGTTAGTTGGTGAGCCACATCCTGCAGGACGGCGCCGATGGCTACCGGCTCAAAGGCTAATGTTTCTATGCTGTGATTGATTCTAAGTGTTAGTTTGTAGGCTTCAACCAGCTGCAGGCCGTTTTCGACGCTCAGTAGCATCTGCTCGGCCGAATTACGGGTGGTTTTTTTGCTAAAACCGTCGTTTTCCAGGACCTCGAGGTTGGATTTGACTTGAAGCAGCGGCAGGGCTAGGTCGTCACTGAGTGCCGTCAGCAGTGCTTGCATGGGACTCATTTTCCCGGCTTTACTGGCGACCGATTTTTTTCTCATACCCTCAGATTGGCCCAATTAACAATACAGACAAGTATAGCATTCTGGCTCGAACGGATTCTAGGTTGTATATACCGGACTAAGGTGCAAAAGTAAGGGTTTTTAATACAATGTTGTCGAAATCTGACAGATAACTCTGTGATTGAGTGTAGATTTTAAGAGTTTTATCGCGGACTTTGATGACTACCATCGAGCCGTTTATTCCCTGCTCAATCTCGCCGTCAAATCGTGTGCCGGTTTGAACGTTTGCTACTCCTGCCATCTTAGGCGGGACGTAGGCTGTGGCTTTGAGCTTGCCTTGTGAGATTTGCGAATCGAACTGTTTGATAGTTTGGGCGTAATCGGTGCCGATAAGCTCGACGCGTAGGGCAAAGGCCGTAGGCGTGCTGCTGCTTCGACCAACCGTCGGAACGATATCGGGGAAGAAATAGCCGTTGATGGGCTCGTTGCTATTGCTTTGGTCAACGTAGCCGCTCCAGGTTTTGGGGTAGTTGAAGGTTATGGAGCCATAGGTTGCCGAGCCTTTGAAGGTTTTGATCGGCGATTTTTCGCGCTCGGCGAAGTCTGCTTCGAGTTCGGCTTTCTGGCTGGCTTCGGTCTTGGCTACCTCCTCACTCAATTTTTTATCGAAATTATTCTTGTAGTCCTGGCTTTCCTGGAACGCCCACCAACCGAAGGCGCCGGCCGCCACCAGCCCTAAGATTAACAAAATGTTGAGTAATACTAACGCCGCTCCACCAATTTGATCTTTGTTAATCATTTACGCTTATGGTAGTTAACTTACTAAGGTTTGTAAACCCGGTTGAATGCTCGCCGTGAGCGAGCCGGCGAAGCCGATTCAACCGTATAAACATACAGCAGTAGCGCGCCTTTTTGGCGGAGCGGCTTTTTACCCGGGATTTTAAAAGAGTTGCTGACTAGTTTTATCTGCCGGTCTTTTGAATATCGGCTCAGCAGTTTATCGAGCCGGTGCATAAAATGGCCGATCAAAAACACAAAAACGCCGTCGGCGTTAGATAGATCAGCCCGCCAAAAATTAGCCCATTTAACTTTGACCCGACGGCCGTAGCGCCGCGTCCGTAGCCAGGCATAAAATGCCAAAAAAGGATTAAGCTCGTAGCCGACGGCGTTGAGGCCTCTGGAAGCAGCTATCGCCAGCAGTCGGCCGTCACCGCAGCCCAAATCGACAAACACCTGGCCCGCTTTAAGGTCAAGTAAGTCCAGAGCCTCACTGTTCTGTTTTTTCAGGGTCGGTAAGAACGGCGCGCCGAAGGGCAGCACAAAGGCATAAGCCAGAACCATTAAAACACCGATGGCCCAAACGACCCAGAAAATCCACCACATAGCTTAAAGCTTTTTGGTCAGGCCGCTTTGTACGGCTTTTTGGTAGAGGATATAGCCCAGCGGTAACTGGATGAGCATTGTAACAAGACGGAACATTATGGTTACGGAAATGCTCAAACCGGCCGGTATACCGGTGGCCACCAATACACCGGTCATCAAGCCTTCGTATATGCCGATACCCGCCGGCAGCACCGAAATCAGCCCGGCAAAGTTGGCCACGGCGTATGCCAGAATCACGGCACCGATATTCACAAAATCGCCAAAGGCTATATAAACCACGTACAGTGCCGCTATCTCAGTTAGGTTAGCGACCATAGTGTGCAGGAACGGATATTTTAGAGCCCGCCAGTTCTTTTTATAAACCTGATAATTCTCGTGTAATTCCGTAAACGCAGCTTGGGCGATTTCGATATCAATGGCGTCTTGAGCTTTTGGCCTCACAACCCTAATAATCTTGTTAAGAATTTTGGCAAAAAAGGACAAGAAGCTGTTTATCCGCTGGCGGCTCTCAATGACGTAAAGGCCAAGCAGCGTGCCGACAATCAGCAATGTAATCAGCGAGCTGGCGGTAACTAATACTAGATTATTAACGTGTTCTCTAAGCGCTAGAAAAATAACTCCCAGAACCAACAGCGGCTGAAAACTGACAAACAACAGTAGTAGTTTACTGATTTGCGCTAAAGTAGCCTTGGCGGTGCTGATACCGAACGAGCGCGAGCGGATCGTGAAATAGGAAATGCCGCTGATACCGGCGCTGGGCAAGATGTAATTAACGAAGTTAAGCTCCAGACTAAGCCGGTACATCGACCAGTAATTCACCTTGCTGCCGACAATGGCAAACAGGTTGCGGTACAGACGTGCATAAGCATCGTAGTTGATGATTTTTAGCGGGATTATCAAAAGCAACGCCAGTGTATTAACCCTGCCTAAGTCGCGGACGGCATCGCCAATCTGACGGCGCAGGCTGTAGGCCAAGATGCCCAGCGCGATAAACGCGCCAATGGTCAAAAATATCTTTAAGCGCGACTGCTGCCGAAGTTCCAATGGGTCATCCACAAATGATTTTCTCTTTCTAATTTATCCGGAAGAGCAGCCCGAGCAATCGGATTCATTCCGCTGCCCGGCGCGATGAGAAACCGCGAAGGGGTTTCTCATATCTAATATCATATTACAATTGATGGAGATATGAGTGAGTTTGAGGCTAAAAGTCTGTGTATCCTGGGACGCCAGCCCAAGTTGGGGCTGGCTGAACTGGAGAGCCTGTACGGCGCCGAGCATGTAATGCCATTGGGCGGCGCGGCGCTTTTAGACATTCCGGCAGAGGAAATTAACTTCAAGAGCCTAGGCGGCACTATAAAAACCGCCAGGATCTTAGCGCGGCTCCCCTACTCCGATTGGAAGCAGCTGACAAATTACCTGCAAGTTAATATTCCGGAGCACTTAAGCCACTTACCAAAAGCTAAATTCACCTTGGGCTTGAGCCTTTATGGCTTGAAGCTCAGCGTGCCGGAACTTAACCGCTCAATGCTTCAAATTAAGAAAGTCATAAAAGCCAGCGGCCGTTCGGTGCGCATAGTACCAAACAAAACCCTACCCCTTTCCAGCGCCCAGGTCTTACATAATAAGTTGACCCATAAAGGCGCGTGGGAGCTGTTGTTTGTGGCTGACGGGCCGCGTACCATCTTGGCCCAAACCTTGTTTGTCCAAGATATAGAGGCTTACGCTGCCCGCGACCAAGCACGGCCGGCCCGCGACCCCAAAGTCGGAATGCTGCCGCCAAAGCTGGCACAGCAAATTATTAATTTAGCTGTGCCAGCAAAGTTCAAAGACCAAAATTCAAAAATCAGAGTACTTGATCCTTTTTGTGGAAGCGGAGTTATTCTTCAGGAAGCCCTATTAATGGGTTACAACGTGATTGGCACGGACATTGATGAGCGGATGGCTGATTTTTCAAGAAAGAATATCCAATGGCTGGTACAGAAATATCCGGAGATATCCGGCCACGTTTCCATAGAAGTAGCCGATGCGACCGTCTATAAATGGCCTCGGTTTACGGTGGTTGCCAGTGAGGTTTATCTTGGGCGCCCACTTGTTAAGCTGCCCAGTGATACTGCTCTTAAAGAAATAGTCACCGAAGTCAACGATATCGTTGAAAAGTTTCTAATAAATTTGCACGCGCAACTTAAACCCGGCCAAAGACTTTGCTTGGCGCTGCCGGCATGGCGCCTGCCTGCCGGCAGGCAGGAAAGAGCCAATGGACAGTTCATCCGGCTACCGGTTATTGTCAAATTAACAGATATGGGGTATAATCGTTTGAGCTTCGAGCATGTTCAAAACGACGATTTGATCTACTTTCGCGAAGACCAAATCGTCGCCAGACAATTGTTAGTCTTGGAGAGAAAGCAATGAGTAAGACCAAAGCAGGCGGCACCGCCAAAAACATCCATGACAGCCCCGGCCAACGGCTCGGGCTTAAAGTGTTTGGTGGCCAAAAAGTCAAAAACGGCGATGTGCTGGTAAGGCAAGTCGGACTGACAAAGCGCAGTGGCAGCGGTACATTCCTATCTCGTGATTTTACGATTCACGCCGCCAAAGACGGCGTGGTTAAGTTCAACCAACGAAAAGTTAAACACTTCTCGGGGCGATCGGTACCCCGTACCGAAGTTATCGTCGAGTAAGACAAGCCTTAATAAATCCGGTGTAGAGGGGGTGTGGCCGGTTCGGCCGCGAACGGAATTCCGGATGGGCTTGAGTTCCAACAAAGAAAGGGTGGTCCGGCGCTTCAACCATTTCAACCAGTGTACCGTCAGGGCTGGTGCCGGATATGGTTAGCCCCCATTTTGCAAATTGCTCGCGGTAGGCATTATTAACCTCGTAGCGATGGCGGTGGCGCTCAACTATTTTTTCCTGCCCGTATAGCCTTCTGGCCATAGTGCCGCGGGCCAAGACAGCTTCGTAGTCGCCAAGGCGCATAGTACCGCCGGTTTCTTCCTTGCCAACCTGTTCGGCCATGGTGCTGATTACCGGATCGGACGTGTTTTTATCAAATTCGGTCGAGTTGGCTTTGGCCAGACCGGCTTTTCTGGCCAGGGTGATTACCGACATCTGCATACCCAAGCAAATTCCGAGATAAGGAACCTTGTGTTCGTAGGCATAGCCAGCGACAAAAATCTTGCCTTCGCCGCCGCGCGAGCCGAATCCGGGGAGGCCAACTAAGCCATCGAGTTCGCTGAGTTGCCGGTGCGAGTTTTCGCCTTTACCAAGCGCTTCAGCATCAAGCCAGACAATTTTAACGTTTACATCATTGGCCCAGCCGGCGGCCAACAGTGCCTCACTTAAAGACATATAGGTGTCCTGGTTGTCCAGATACTTGGCAATAACACCGACGCGCAGAGTTCTTCGGTATTTGGTCAGTGCGCTTTTGACCACTCTTTGCCAGGTTTTCATATCCGGCCGATCAATCCTCAGGCCAAGTTCGCGGACAATAACATCGGCGATTTTGGCTTCTTCGAGAGTCAACGGTACCTGATATATAGTCGGTGCATTTGGTAGCAGAAATATGGCCTCGGCGCTGACTCCGCTGAACAGGCTCAGTTTAGCTAAGACCGATTTTGGCGGCTTGACCTCGCTGCGGGCCACCAAGACATCGGGCACGATACCCAGCCCCCTTAGTTCGCGAACTGAGTTTTGCGCCGGCTTGGTCTTGATCTCGCCGCTGGCGCCCAAATAAGGCATATATACCACATGTACGAACAGGCAGTTATCGGCCCCCAGTTTTAAGCCCATTTCACGTATGGCTTCAATAAAGGCCAGTGATTCGTAGTCGCCGACGGTGCCGCCGATTTCGACGATATGGACGTCAAAACCCCTACCCGCTGCCGTGATGGCTTCTTGGATGCTGTTGGTAACGTGCGGGATGATCTGGACGGTCTTGCCAAGGTATTTGCCAGCTCGCTCATCATCAATCACCTGGCCTAATATCCGGCCCGACATCAGGCTGCTGGTAGATGTCAGCTCCATATCCAAAAACCGCTCATAATGGCCAAGATCCAAATCGGCCTCAGCACCGTCGGCCGTTACAAATACTTCGCCGTGTTCTGCCGGATTAAGGGTGCCGGCATCGACGTTCAGATAAGGATCGCACTTTTGGATGTTTACTGAAAGGCCGCGGGCTTTAAGGATGTTGCCTATGGAGGCGGCTGTAATACCTTTGCCGACGCCTGATAACACACCGCCAGTGACAAATATAAACTTAGTCTGCGCCTTTTTTTTAGGCACCAAAAGCCCCCTTTAACTGCTTAAGAATATAGCATAAAGAGGACTTAGGACATAGGTCCTACGAGATTTTGCTACGCAAAATCTCGTAGGCTTTGTCTTTTTGCGGATCACGCCCGGCATCAGCATCAGCTTCACTTATCTCTACCTTAACGTCGGGTTCGATGCCCTGCTTGTCGATGTTTTCACCCGAAGGTGTATACCAACGGGCAATCGTGACTTTGAGTTCAGCGCCGTCAGGCAGATTGACCACTTGTTGGACACTACCCTTGCCGAAACTCTGGAGACCGACAATGGTAGCCAATTTACTATCATGTAAGGCGCCGGCAATGATTTCGGCGGCACTGGCCGAGCCACTGTCTATCATTACAACCGTAGACAAGCCTTTGAATTCACCGCTGCCACTCGAGCGCTTGGTAGACAAAACAGTTGCGCCTCGGCGTTCTGAAACCACCGGCTTACCCTTGTCCAGCCACATTCCGGCGATATCAACCGCACCATCGAGGTAACCGCCGGGGTTACTTCTGAGGTCTAAGACAATTCCCTTCACGCCCCTTGATTTGAAATCTTTGGCTGCCTTTTTGGTCAAGTCAACTGTGTCCTCAGTGAATTGGCTGATTTTTAAGTAACCAATCTGGCCGTCAACCTGGTACTCGACGCTAGCTACTTTGATTTGGGCCCGCGTGATGGTTACATCGAATGGCCGTTCGTTGCCACGGACTATCGTCAAAGTCACCCTGGTATCGGCCGGCCCGCGGATTATCTTAACCACCGCATCAACGCGCATCCCGTTGGTCGACTGGCCGTCCACGGCTGCAATTATGTCTTTCGGTTTCAGCCCGGCTTTCTCGGCCGGATAGCCACTCAACGGAGAAACAACCACGATGTTGTTGTCATCATCAGTGCCAAGCTCGGCGCCAATGCCGGTAAATGTACCGGACAAAGCCTCGTTGAATTCTTTAGCCTCTTTGGGATTGAAATACTCAGTATAGGGGTCGCCGGTCGCCTCTACCAAGCCAGATTTGATACCGTCCAGCAGCTGGGTCTTGTTTAGGTCGCCGTCAAAATCGCCTTGCAGGACATCATATAACTGGTCAACAGACGAGTAGTCAAAGGCCGTTCCTGCCAGCGGTTGCCGGCTTTGGCTGAGGCCGCTAATACGGATATCGCCACGTCCAACAGCCACCCCCGCAGTGAATATGACAGCTGAAAAGATCAGAACCCCAAGCGATTTGAGGATTCGTTTACCCCACCTGGGTCGCGGCTCTAAACGTCGTTCCTCCTGTCCCTCCACTACTTTCTTCTCCAAATAAAAATACTAATGTTTGTTAAATTATACTCCAACCCGGATTAAGGGTTCTGGGTTTATCTAAGGAAAGTGTATATAGACAAAATTGCTTGTATTAACGCGGGCTAAGCTGTATGTTCCCTGCCAATTGGCGTTGAACTGACTGACTAAAATAGTACCGTCGTCGTAAACCGCCTCAACGTAAGCTGAGTGTCCATAGTAGCCTCTGTTACTAATTGCAACGTCACCAGCCTTGGGATTACCATCAACCGGTATGCCAGCGGCACGGGCGTTGTCGTCCCACTCATTAGCATTACCGCGGCCACCCCAATAAGGCATATAGCGTCCAGATAATGCTACTCTGTAGGCGGTCCACGATACGCATTCACGATTGTACATTCCCCAGGTATCAACAATGCTGTCCATCGGTGCATTACACCACCTGGTAGGATAGATGTTGCAACGCTCGGTTTTAATGTAGCCGTAACCGAACAGCGCGGCGTTTTCAATGGCCTGTTGGCGACGAAGTTCGGTGATCCTCGATTGATTGCTACTAATCTTATTATTAAAAGCCGACTTCTGGTCCTCGGTGTAATTCAGTAATCTGGCTTGCTCATTCTGCGCGGCATTCAGGTCGGCTTGCTGTAGTTTCTGGTCACGGATGCGGGCCTGTAATTCACGCTGCTTCTGTTCCAATTCAATTTTAAGCTGTTGGATCTCATCTACTAAGGTCTTTATCTTATTCTGGACGGCGTTTCTGGCAACCTGCTTATTAACAAAGTCGCTGAGATCACGACTGGCGGCCAAAATTTCAACGGTCGAAATTTGACCCTCCAGGTACATAGCTTTGATGCTTTGGCCAAGCACATCTCTTTGGTGTTCGATCTCGGCTTCTTTAGCTTTGATTTCTTTTTCCAACTGGGCGCTGGCCCTTTGGTTGGCCACTATCGCCTGCTGAAGTTCATTGATTTGGGCTTCCAGCTTATTGACAGCATCCTGGTAGCTTGCGGCTTCGGCCGTTAGCTCATCTACCCTGCTCTGATACGTGGAGTTCTGGTTCTGTAGTTGATCTATCTGTTCATCAAACCTGTCAGCTCCAGCCACGCCGCTGATGATACTGGCGCCTGTTACTACAATAGCCAAGACAAGCGCTGTTGCGAGCGTCCTAAGACGGATTGTCTTATTTTTTTTAGGTCTGGTCATCAGATTGTCGGATTTTTGTTTTAGCTTTAGCATGTTGATAATATCACACTCCCTGCCCGTATACAATAGATACGGGAACTAGTTGGTTCTCGCTTAATTATTGATTTATCAAATATTTGTTATCGATGTAGTTTGAGATACCGCCGGGCGGCAAAGGCAGAAGAGGCGGCCCCAATGAGTATACCAACCGCAATTTGTGTAGTCAAAATCAGCCATAGGTTGTTCTTAAAAAACTGGCTGGAATAGTCGATATCGAGCAGACCAAGGCTGCTGGCCTCAAGCGTTGAGCTGGCGATGGCAAACAGTGTCGATACGACAACCAGCGAAATGATCGCTGCGACCGCGCCGTAAAGCATCGTCTCAACCACAAACGGCCCTCTAATATAACCGGGGGTGGCGCCTAAAAGCCGCATAATCACCAGTTCATCGCGGCGGTTGAATATGGCCATTCGGATGGTGTTAAAGATAATCAGCATAGAAATGATGATAAAGACGATAATCCCGACAATGCCAGCCTGCTGGAAAAAGTGCGTGGCACTGGTAATTTTATCGATCGCCGCCTTACGGTCACCGGAGTAGCTGGTGGGGTCTGATTGCAATTCTGTAACCTCCGGCTTATCAAGATAGCTCTTAATGCTGTCTAGCCGGTTGGTGTCGACCGGCTTAATGACAACGGTGGCCGGCAAAGGGTTATCGGTCTCGGAAATTGCCGCTAGCAAATCTTTGTTTTCGGCGTTTTGCTCACGGTAGGTTTTTAGAGCCTGCTCTTTACTTATATATTCCACCTCGCGGACATTATCTATCTGCTTCAATTGGTTGATGAAATCGTTTCTTTGCTGCTCGGTAACTTCGTCTTTCAGATAAACCGAGACGTCAATATGGCTAGTAATATCGTCAATCGTATGGCTGAAGGTAGCATTGGCTACAATCGCAAACAGCAGAATCGTCAATGTAATCGCCATCATGGCAATCGCAGCAATTGCAATCCAAATATTACGGCCGAAAGAGATAAAACCGTTTTTAACAATCCGTTCCAGTGTTATAAATCGGTGCTCGTTTTTCATTTATCAGCCTTTATATTGCCCGGCGGCGCGGTCAGAAACGATTTTACCGTCATTGATTGTGACCACACGCCGCCGCAGTTTGTTAACGATTTCCTGATTATGGGTCGTTAGAAGCACGGTGGTGCCAAAGCGGTTGATTTTTTCCAGCACGGTAATCACATCCCAAGCATGTTTGGGGTCGAGGTTACCAGTTGGCTCATCGGCAATCAGAATCTTGGGTTGGCGAACGATGGCTCGAGCGATGGCCACGCGCTGGCGCTCGCCGCCAGATAATTCCAACGGGTAGTTCTTTTCTTTGCCTTTCAGGCCCACCACATCCAATACCTTGGGTACTGTATGTTTAATCTCATTGGTTGGAATGCCGGCAATCTCTAGCGCGAAGGCGACGTTTTCGGCGACAGTTTTGTTAAGCAGAAGCTTAAAATCCTGGAACACTACGCCGATTTTACGCCGCAACAATGGAATGTCTTTATCCTTGAGCCGGTCGTAATCAATGCCGCCGATGATAATCTTGCCTGATGTGGGCTTCTCTTCGCGCGTCAAAAGCTTAAAGAGAGTAGACTTTCCGGCACCGCTGGGCCCGACTATCAGCACGAACTCCTTGGGCTCGACATGCAAAGATATGCGATCCAGCGCCGGCCCCCTCCGATTATAGGTTTTTGTTACCCGATCGAGTAGAATCATTCTCTAATAGTATAGCAAAAGCGTTTTACTTCTCGAGCCAGGCGTTGATGAAGGGATCAAGATCACCATCTAAAGCTGTTTGTGGATCGGATGTTTCGTAGCCGGTACGCAAGTCTTTGACTTGCTTATATGGATGCAGTACATAATTTCGGATTTGGTTGCCCCACTCGGCCGATTGGCTAGGGCCTTTGATTTCTGCTAAATCCTTGGCGTGTTGCTCAAGCTGGAGTTGAATCAGTCTCGAACGCAGGATGCTCAGGGCCGTTTCACGGTTTTGCAGCTGCGAGCGTTCGTTTTGAATGGCCACCGATACGCCGGTAGGAACGTGTGTTATGCGTACAGCCGAGTCGGTGGTGTTGACCGACTGGCCACCGTGGCCGCTGGCACGAAAAACGTCAATTTTGAGGTCTTTTTCGTCGATTTGGGCCTCTTCCGGACGCTCGATGGCCGGCAGAACTTCGACTCTGGCAAAACTAGTCTGGCGCAGATGATCAGCATTAAAAGGGCTCAGCCGCACTAGCCGATGGACACCGTGCTCGCCGGCCAGTCTGCCATATAAGAAATCGCCGCCACTCAGCCTAGTGGTGGCACTTTTAATGCCGGCTTCCTCACCGGCCGATTGCTCGGCGGTTTTAACTTGCAGCTTATTCTTCTCGGCCCACCTCGTGTACATCCTTAGCAGCATTTGGGCCCAATCCTGGGCGTCGGTGCCGCCGGCGCCGGCATAAATGCTCAAAATCACATCATGGTCGTCATACGGGCCGCTAAAGCGCAAATTGCGCTTTAGAGCCGAGAGCTGGGAGCTGAGAGCTGAGAGTTGTTCCTGAAGCTCATCTTCCATTTTGGTGTCGCCAATTCTGATTAACTCCAGCAGTTCGTCGGCCGACTTTTGCAAACCCTGCCATGGCTGCACCCGCCTGGCTAAATCAGCTTCGCGCTTGCTGGCTTGTTGGGCACGCTGGCTGTCCTGCCAAAAATCCGGTTTAGCCATTTGAGCCCGCAAATCGGCCAATTCAGATTCAAGCTCATCAATTTTCAGCCGCTCAACGGCTTGAGCAATTTGCTTGCGCAATTTTTCAGTCCTTTTCTGCAACTCATCCATATCACCTCCTCCGGAGGTATTTAACTTTTTACACTTACCATTTTACATTTATTTAGCATTTAGCCATTAATCATTGTACAAATGAAAAATGACAAATAATTGTTAGATGTGAATTGGTAAATGGTAAATTGGCGCCTTCAGCGCCAGAGGGGCTGCAACTGGTCGTGTAGGCGTTGGGCAATGGTCGAGTCTACTCCACCTAACACCCCTATGCCGCCGATATCATCAGCAAAAATACGGTTCATAATGGCCGGTATATCTTTGTGGCCAACGGCCTTTATGCGATCTGGAATTGTGCGCATATCCTCGATATAGCCATCAAAAAAGTAACGTTCATAAGCGCCGGCCACGCTACCGACAGTCTGCATCGAGCGCTGGAACGAGCCAAGCGCGTATTGTTTGGCGGCCTCAAGGTCGGAATCGTCTATGATGCCTTTTTGGACCTTTTTAATCTCGCGCAAAACGATGTCGCACAGAGCCGGGGCGTTCTGCGGCAAAACTTGCGTGCTCAACGACCACTCGGCGTATCGGCTGTTCTGATGATGCCCCGAGTGCACGGCGTACACTAGGCCCTTTTCACGCGCCTGGCCGAAAATTTTTGAGTAAAGTGTCTCGGTTAGCATAACCCGCGCTATGCCCAAAGCGTCGTCCTCGGGTATCGACAACTTGTCATTAACCACGCTACTTATTCCGAAGTAGATATTGGGCACCGATTTGTTGCTGACAAATACCGGTTTTGGCGGTTTTTTGGCTTTTTCGACCGGCAGCTTGTGGCGGCTGACACCAACCGGCATTCCGATCGACTCAAATACATCTTTGACCGCGTTGCGCCGGCCGCGTAAATCGCCTGCGATGATAAACCTTAGATTCTTGATGAAGTGCGTCTTTTTGTAGTGCTCGGTTATGTCTTCGCGGGTGACGTTATCAATCAGCTTGGAGCGCTCTTTATCGCTCGGTATCTTAAAGCCGAAAGCCTTGGTCATCTCGCCGGCCAACGACCAGAAATGCTGGTTGCTGCGGCCGACCATCTCGTCGCGGATGTTGCCGACTTCGGCGGCGAACTCGGCTTCCAGAAACAGCGGCTTGGCCAAGGCGATCATTTGCAGGCGCATTACCCTTTCCCATTCAAAATCGGCTACCTCGCCGACATAGTTGATGTTGTAGTAGCTGGTGTAGGCATTGGTGTAGGCGCCGTTTTTATGGATTTCTGCCTGGAAAGCTTGGGAGTCAGGATAGTCTTCATTAGCCCCTAGGATGACGTGTTCCATCACGTGGGCCGTCTCCCATTTTTTTCTAGCCGGAGTCAGATAATCACCAGCCCGGAAGTTTAGCTCAAAGCTGGTAACCGACGCTCCCGGTACGTTAATTAGCAGCCCTCTGGCGCCATTTCTAAGAACAACTTCATTTACGGTATGCTTCATAGATTTAGAAATTAGTAATTAGCAAATGGGAATTAGCTGTCACTGATTCCTCAATTATCATTGTACCTCTATGCATTCTACACCTTGTTCTACTAGTTACTTTTTCCTGCGTCGCTGCTTTGCAGCGCGCTTGCGTTGGCGCTCGGCTTTTCTAGCCTTTTTGCGCTCGGCTTTGAAGCGGGCCTGCTTGACCTGCTCTTCCTGGGTATCGATAAAGTCTGCCTCTTCAAAGCTTTCGGCCGAGAGTATTTCGCCGGCATTATCCACCGAGCTGCGCGCCGCCCGAGTCAGTTCCGTCTCGACCGGCCGGGCCAAATCCTCTTCAGGCATCGGTTGGGCGTGCATAATCGCCCGTACGATGTCGTGGCGCAGCGTAACTTGCATATCGTCGAACATCCGCTGCCCCTGCTTGCGGTACTCTACTAACGGGTCGCGCTGACCTACGGCAATCCAGTGGATGCCTTCGCGCAGATGCTCCATATTTTCCAGATGTTGCATCCATAAGTTGTCCAGGATTTGCAAGTAGACATCGCGCTCTATTTTGCGGAATACATCAGTACCAAAAACCTTTTCCTGTTGCCCATACAGTTTTAGGGCGGCTTTTTCCAGCTCGAGCTGGAACTTATCGGCCTCAGTATCAAACAGCTTATCCATCGTCGGTTCATCGAACGAAAAGACTTCGCTGAGCATTGCCTCAAAGGCTTCGGTCATAGAATCGGGGTGGGTCACCAGCGTCGCCGCTTCCTCGCTGATAAATTTTTTGACTCTTGGGCTGATATCTTCGGCTTGCAGAACTTCGCTGCGCAGGCTGTAGACCGCTTTGCGGTGGCGGTTCATAACGTCGTCGTACTTAAGGACGTTTTTGCGCGTATCAAAATTAAAGCCCTCGACTTTTTTCTGGGCCGATTCCAAGCTCTTGGTTATCATCCGGCTTTCAATCGGCGTGTCTTCATCGACCCTCAGCTTGTTCATAATGCCCGCTATTCGTTCGCCGCCATAAACACGCATCAGGTCATCCTGTGTCGAAACATAAAATTGGCTCATTCCCGGGTCGCCCTGGCGGCCGGTACGGCCGCGCAACTGGTTGTCGATCCGGCGGGCCTCATGCCGCTCGCTGCCAAGTACGAACAGGCCCCCGAGTTTTACGACTCCCTCGCCGAGTACAATGTCCGTACCGCGCCCGGCGATATTGGTTGCCAGCGTCACGGCGCCAGGGTTACCGGCCTTGGTAATAATCATCGCCTCGCGTTCATGGCTTTTGGCGTTTAGAACGTCGTGCGGTACGCCGGCCGATTTAAGCAGACGGCTCAAAAGCTCGTTTTTTTCAATACTGACAGTGCCGAGGAGCACCGGCTGGCCACGCTTATGAAGATCATTGACGTGGCCGACAATCGCCCGGAATTTACCGGCTTCGGTCTTATAAATCTTGTCTGTCAGGTCTTTGCGGACCATCGGTTGGTTGGTCGGCACTTCAACGACATCCATCTTGTAGACCTGGTGGAATTCCTCCTCTTCGGTCTTGGCGGTACCGGTCATACCGGCCAGCTTCTTATACAAACGGAAGTAATTCTGGAAACTGATAGTCGCCAGCGTCATTGTTTCTTCTTTGACTTCAACCCCTTCCTTGGCCTCAATCGCCTGGTGCAAGCCCTCGTTATAACGCCGCCCGCGCAGCAAGCGGCCGGTAAAGTCATCGACGATGACGATTTCTCCCTCGTTAGTGACAACGTAATCTTTATCGCGGTGGAACAGTGCTTGGGCGCGCATAGCTTGTTCCAGATGGTAAATGGTACGCAGATTCTCTGTTGAATACAGGTCTTTGATGCCCAGTATTTTTTCAATCAGCTCCACGCCGGCGTCGGTTAAAATCACACTGCGGCGCTTTTCGTCTTTTTCGAAGTGCTCGGTTTCTTTTAGCTGGCGAACGACTTTGGCAAATTGGTCGTAAGCTGCCGCCGAGGCCGCTGCCGGCGCCGAAATGATAAGCGGTGTTCGAGCTTCATCGACTAGGATCGAGTCAACTTCGTCGACGATTGCGTAGTGCAAATCGCGCTGGCGTAGCTGCTCAACCTCGCGCACCATATGGTCGCGCAGATAATCAAAGCCGAACTCGTTGTTGGTGCCATAAGTGATATCGGCAGCGTAGGCGTCTTGGCGGGTTACCGGCCGAAGGTGCCTAAAACGTGGATCAATATGATCTTTGTTTTCATACTCCGGATCGTATATGTAGGACTGGTCGGGAATTATCACGCCGGTGTTCATACCCAGAAAGTTATAAATTTGGCCCATCCAGCCGGCATCGCGTTGCGCCAGGTAATCATTAACCGTAACTATATGCACGCCCTTGCCTTCCAGCGCGTTTAAGTAAACCGCCAGAGTAGCCACAAGCGTTTTACCTTCACCGGTTTTCATCTCGGCGACCTTGCCTTCGTGCAGTACCATTCCGCCGATCAGCTGAACATCGAAGTGCCGTTGGCCTAATGTGCGGATCGACGCCTCGCGCACGGCCGCAAAGGCCTCGGGCAATATTTGGTCCAGTGTCTTACCGGAAGCCAGCCGCTTCTTAAATTCGTCGGTTTTGGCGCGCAATTTGGCATCAGATAATTTTTTATACTGATCAGCAAACGCGTTGACTTCCGTAACGCGCCTTTTTAACCGTTTGAGCGTTGCCGCCTGCGGATCTCCCAAAATGCGCTTCAATATTTTTGTACTCGGTAATATAGCCATAAATCTCCAACTCTCAGCTAATGTTCTATTGTACCGCAATCAAGCTTCGGTATAAATACTTAACAAGTCAAGTATTTTTATAAACCGTAAACTACCGACTATAAACTTTCCTTCAGCGCCGGCGGATTTGGCCGAAAATACGGCGAACTTTATGACGGCGGCTCAAAATGTGTTTGTCTTTGTATTTTTTGAGCTGGTTTTTGAGCTTAGCTTCTACTAAATCGACAGCGGCTGTCGTGGTCTCGGCAGTCTGCTTTGTGGTGACGATTTCTTGCGGCAGGTGGATTATGACTTCACATGTGACTTGTTTTTTGCCCCTGCCCGGACCGCCTATGATCTTGACATCAGCATGGGCGCTGCGGCGCGCGTGCCGGCTCAACAGATGGTCCAGTTTGCCAACTTTTTCGCTGATATATTCAACCAGTTTCGGGTCGGCCTCGACGTGCAAGTGGTCTATAGTTAGCTTTATCACAGTGTCAGCTGCCCGCCCATATATGGCCGTAGGGCTATTGGTATGCTAACTTTGCCGCTCTCAGTTTGGTAGTTCTCGATAATTGAGATGATCAGGCGGCTAGTAGCAGCCAGTGTGCCATTCAACGTGTGCACATAATTTGTTCCGCCTGAGCCGTCACGGTATCTAATATTTAGTCGCCTGGCCTGGTAATCGGTGACATTAGAGCAGCTCATCAACTCTCGATAAGATTTATCGACCGGGCTCCAGTATTCAACGTCATATTTTTTATAAGCAGCAGCGCCCAGATCGCCGGCGGCAATTCGGACAACCCGGTATGGTATTGCTAATTCCTGGCAGAATTTTTCCTCGAGTTCTACCATTTTCTGGTGCCATTTTTCGCTATCCTCGGGTTTGCAAAAAACGTACATCTCTACTTTGTTAAACTGGTGAACTCGGTAGAGTCCTTTACTGTGCTTGCCGTATGCACCGGCTTCCTTACGATAAGCCGGGCTGTAGCCAGCATAAAGTTTGGGTAAATCTTTTTCTGCTAGAGTTTCGTCGGCGTGATAGGCAGTCAGTGGGATTTCGGCGGTGGCAATCAGATTCAAATCTTCAGCTTCAATCTTATAAATCTGTTCTTCCTCTTTGGTACGAGCTGTAAATCCTGTTCCGTCAATAACTCGGCTATTTACCAAGTGCGGTACCAGCATTGGCACAAAATTCTGCTTGATAACGAATTCTATGGCCATCTGAGATAAAGCCATTTCGAGCTGAACTAAACTGCCGGTTGTGAAATAAAACTTATTACCGGCGACTTTGGCGCCGCGCTCAAAATCCAGTAGCCCGCGTTGCTCGCCCCACGAGACGTGATCAACAATTTCAAAATCTTTATCAGCTTTGTCACCCCATTTTCTCTCCTCGCTGTTGGCTTCTTCGCCCCCGAGCGGCGTGTCATCTGGAAAAATATTGGGTACCGTGCCAAGCAAGTTTGTAAACTCTTTTTCGATTGGCTTTAAAGAGACTTCCAGATCGCTCATTTTTTGGCGCAGAGCTTTGCCTTGTTCTACCTGCTCCTCAGACGGCTTAGCACTTCTAAGCTGCTCCGCTAGCGTATTGCGCTGCGCCCTGATATCTTCAACCTCTTTTAATAAATCGCGGCGTTTTTCGTCCATTTCGAGCAGATGTGGGATATTAACATCAAAGCCTTTCTGTTTGGCCTTTTGCTCCACTAGCTCCGCATTCTCCCGAATGAACCGAATATCCAGCATAATGTAGATTATATAGCTTAAGAGCGGGTTTTGGTGGTTTTTTTGTCTTTAAGGTGGTTGAGTGTCAGCTCGGTACGGGAACGAGCATAGCCACAGTGCTCGCAAGTAGCTGCGTCCTTGGGCATTTCATCAGAATCAAGCGTCTTTTTGATTTCAAGCAGTGTAGGTTCGACCCATTTATCGTCGATTTTTTCTTCAATCAAAGTCAATTCAAACTCCAGCTTTTTACCGAATGTCTTACCGTTTTTGTCGGCGTTACAGTAAAGCCAGTAGCCTTTGTCGCTTACCGGTAAGCCGTTTTGGCGTAGCAACCATTGGTAAACGCCCAGCTGACGGCGGTAAGCATCGTGCCAGGATTCATTGCCCAGCTCGGTTATTTTGCCGGCTTTAGAAGTCGATTTGTAGTCCAAAACTATGTATTGGCCTTTGGAATCCTGCCATAGATCGTCAATAGCGCCAAAAACTAGCAAATTGGTCGGTTCGTGTAGGAATTGTACCCCCGTAAAGTTGTGCCGCCAGACATTCAATTTATCATGGTTCACTGGCCTGGCGTCGATGCCATATTCGATTTGCAGCGGGTGTTGTTTGCCGTCTTTACGCAAAGCGTCAAATTCTTTTTTTAATAGTCCGTCAACTGCCGAGTTTAGCGTAAAAGGCGGGCCTTTTGGACGGCTGATTTTTAATCTGGCATCCAGCCAAAAACACCTGGGGCAATTAATGAATAGGTCGATTTTACTGCGACTAATCTTATACGGCGCCGTTTGTCCGGGCTTATACGGCGCACTCCACTCATACTTCCCGCTCCCATATGTCATCTTTTAATTGTATCAGTTAGCCGGCGAGCTGGACTGCTAAAAAGGATATTATTGCCAAAACGATAGCGATTATCAGAACCAAAAGTCCCCAGCTTTTAATCAGCGGTGGCTGCTCGTCCATAATAATAGGATATAGGATTTAGGAATTAGGGTATAGTTTATTCTCTGCCGTTAAAAAGGGCGGCTTTAAAAAGCCGCCCGCCATTATCTTTTTGATTTTGAAATTAGATGTTTACTTCCTTGACCAGCGACCCAGGCTAGCAACCACAATGTAGCCGACTACCGCATAAGCGGCCATGGCAAAGAGCGCCATATAGTCTACTACCCACCCTCGGTTGACCACATCTGTAGATGTGAACACTCCGCGCAGCGGCTCAAGCAATGGGGCTGTTACAGTATAGGCCCAGTTGATGAACGTGGCGTCGGGGTTCCCGTTAAAGAACCGCAACACGACTCGCAAAAGTAGCAGAATCTCGGCTACCCCTACGAAGAAATGGACCATCGCTGCGACCGATTGCCTGTGAGTAAATGGCATACGCCTCCTCCTTAATTGTTAATAACTCCATCATATTCCTAAATAGGCAAATATTCAATGTACATATCCACAGCCGGAATGAATCCGCCGCTCGGGCTGCTCATCCGAAGGAATAAAAACTACTCAGTGTGCCTAGTAGGCTGCTGATGTAACGTTTGAATCGAGGCAGACAACCATAGATTCAGCCGGCGGTTCATAAGGAAAGGGCTTGCAGGGTTGGCAGTGCCAGCTATACGGACCCAATTCCCCGCTGAGTAATGGGCAAACCGGAATCTGAGGCAGTTTAATAGGGTCAGGCAGAACTTCCGGCAGGGGTTTGAGGCTGTCATCGTCTGCCGGTAATGGCACTGAAACCGCATCGGGTTCAGCCGGGTTCGCTCCGGCCGACGATTGCCCCGAGCTTTGGCTGGCTTCATCGAAAGCTGAAACGCTCAGCCCTGTGGGACCTTGCGAAGCCTGACGTTGCCCGGCTGCCGGGCTTTTGAGCAGAATGAAGAAAATAACCGCCAGAATTAGCAGGATTATCCATATGTAAAATCTGCTAAGTCTTCGCAAGCTCATACTTTTCATAGGATTGCGATTTCATAATATCGCCGCCAGTGCAAACTTTCAAGCTGCTAGTCAGCTTTATGCCTGTTTTTGTTCTCCAGCTCATGTATTCGTTTATGGTCTAAGCCATAATAGTGAGCAACCTCGTGCCAGATTGTATGTCGCACGTGTTTGCGCAGTTCGCCCAAACTGTCGCTATACAGCAGGGCCGGGTTTTTAAAAATGGTTATTTTATCAGGCAGAATCTTAGTAGTTCCCTGACGTTGGGGCAGCGGGACGCCCTCATATAGCCCAAAAAGCAGCTCCCCTTGGAACAATTTGAGACGCTCCAGTTGTCCAGGGGTAGGTTCGTCTTCGACAATAAAAGCCACATTCTTCAGATATTTCTGATACAAGGGCGGTATGGCGTCGATGCCGTCGGCCACAATTTTCTCAAACTCCTCGTCGCTTAGCGAAACCATACTCCAATATTAACAATAAATAAAATAGCGCCTTTTGAGGGGCGCTGTTTTACGCGGTTTTTCCTTGCGGATAGTCGCTGAATCACCTCACGATGATCTGACTCCCAATATATACAGCTGCTAAAAACTTGTCAAACGCTTAAGTTTATTATCTAAGTTGTAATATTTACAGCCGTTGATCTACAGCAGGTCCGCGCTGTTGGACATGAAGATGGTGCTTATCTTACCGCTGTCATTGAACGAGAAGGACACCACGTAATTGTTGGCTGACTTTCCAACCAAAGCCCCATCCGGGAAATATTGTTTGTAGTCACCGGCCTGATAACCGTCTACGGTGGCTGCCGGCAGATCAAAATTCCAAGGGTCTGTACCGCTGTCGAGGTAATCCAGATCTTTGATGGCCTGTGTCGGAGTCCTTTCGCCCAAGCCTTCGCTGGCAGCAAGAATGACGGTGACCTTGCTGGCCATCAGCTGTTCAAGTGCCGCCGTGTTACCGGACTTTATTGCCGCCTCAATGTTATCCAAATCGGCTTGAGAGGGTTTGGTCTTGGTCGTTGATTCGGCGGCTTGGGCCGCTTTGGCATCGTCAAGCTCTTTTTGCAGAGCGGCCATCCTAGTAGTTAGATTACTAATCTCACCAAGCAGTATTTTAGAATCGTCTTTAGCCTTCGTATCGCGGTAGTACCAACCCCCTGCGCCAGCACCGGCAATTAAGATCAGGACTAGCAGCAGCTTTAGAAACCCCTTGCCGCGTCCACCGCGCTTGGCTTTTGCCGGTGGCAGTGGCGATACCGGGCGCATCGGTTCTTGCGGCTGGTGCGTCGTAGGTTCGCGAAAATCCATATCCATTTTCTCCCCTGTTTTTAATCCTTATGCTTTAACTTTAACACATCTGGTGGCAGGTTTTCGAGTATTTTCGCATTGCAGAAAATCCGCATCCATATTCTCCGGATGAGCAGCCCGACAAAATGTGAACCATTTTGCCGGCGCGATGAGAAACCCCTTCGACGGTTTCTCGTAAGGCCGAAGGCCGTACACAAAAAGGGGCTTTGTAAGGCCCCTTTTTGCGTAGCCGCGGCACCGAAATGCTTAGCTACTAACCACCTCTCCGTGGGTATCTTAAGCATAAGCCCGAGACTAAAATAATGTCAACAATTTATCTTACTATTTTTGGTTTTTCTGGCGTTCAAACAGTTTTCTCAGTTCAGATTTAGCATTTTCGAGTATTCGTTTTTGGGCGGCTGGCAGGTTTTTGCCGGCCCGGTTTATATAAAAATTCAGCATACTCATAGCCGACTGAAGCGGCTCGGCCTTACGCCGTGAGCTTCTTTCCGCCGAAGCTTTCAGTGAGGCGGCAATCCTCTTGGGGTCATCCCACGTAAACACGCCTTTGTCTAAATCTAGCGCATTACTAGTCTTCGTAACTCTTTGTGACCACTTGCGGCCCATATCACCTCACAGATTAGCGATTATAACTTTGCGCTCGCGCGGCCCGTCAAGTTCGACTAGTATAATTCTTTGCCAGGCTCCCAGCACCAGTTTGCCGCCGTCTAAGGGCACGGTCACACTCGGGCCGATTATACTACTGGCCAAATGCGCCGGTACGTGCGCCGGATCGTGCGGGTGGCGATACTTGAGCTTGGGAATCATCTGCCAGACGGCATCTAAAAGGTCTAGATCGGTACCCGGATCCAGATCGGCCGTGGTCACCGCACAAGTGGTATGGGCCACATAGATGGTAACAGCTCTGGCGCCCGGCTTAACCGAATGCTGCACGTGCTCGGTTATATCCACCACCTGCCGGTTATCCTGAGTTGAAATCGTCAGTTCCATATTTATAAGATACAGCTGGCCGGTTGTGGGAGTCGGACCAAAAAATCCGACAGGCGGTTTTCGTCTCTGGTTAGATTAACCTCAATCCAACTCTCCAGAACATTATTTCTGATCAGTTCCAGCCGCTCGTGAACCACCAGTTCATCGTCAAACCACAAAAACGGCCGGCTAAAGTCGATGGCTTGGGTCTTGGCAAAGCTCCAGCGGGCTGGGCGTATCCCGCCAATCAGTTCGACAATCTTAGGCTCAAAGATTTTCGATAGTTCTTTGATTATCATAAAGTTGCCATCCTTGGAACGGCTGCTCAGCCAATAAGTGTTGAAGTTCGGCACGATGTATTTGATAAATTCGCGGCTGTAGTTGGCCGGCCGCGAGTCACTGTCGAGCAGCACCCCGTCGATATTCAGATATATATCTATGTCGGGCCTCATTTTAGTCCCTCCCCGGCATAGGTTTTGTTTAGGTAGTCAACCAGTATTTCCAGGGCTTGGTCCTCGGTCTCTACGGGCTCGGTGGTCAATTTGTGAAACTTATCATCATCCTTATCTTCTTTAAGCGGGGGTCCGTAAGCGTAGAAGCCTTCTTCGTCGGTGCCAGCCGTGTACCCAAAAATGTCCGGCCTTGACGAAACTTCTTCATAAGAAATTTTTAATTGGCGCTGCTCGGCCGAGCCTGAAAGTCTCTCACTTCCCATACTTATATTTTACTCCATCAGAGGAGCTGGTCTTCGGAAGGGGCCTTCTGCGGCTTTTCGCGGTGTTTACGGAAATCGTCTAGCTCTTGTAAAAATTCCAGCCGCCGGGCGATCTCGCCCGGCGGGCTGACAATCACCTCCACACGGTCGCCGGCTTTTAGTTTGTGCGCCCGCATAACCGATGCCGGTATGACCACGCCGTCCGAGTTACCAACTTTTATAATCTTCCTAATCACTTTTTTTACCTCCTACTCCCTCTTCTCCTCAACTACTTTCCATTTTACACCGTACGTTATAACTTTGTTATAACAAAGTTATAACGTACAAAGTGAAGAGTATAATTCTGGTGTATGGAATCTGAGAGACCATCTCCTGAGGAGATCGAAGTTGAACCGCTGGTTTTACCTGAGTCAATTAAAGTCGATAAGGAGAAGAACTTCTTGGTGAGGCACAAAGGTGAGATCGTTGTGATTGCTTCTCCGCTCATCCTCGGTATGTTGGCTGCCGCTGGTTACGAAATAGTCCAGCGCCGTCGCCACCGCGAAAAATAGCCTAGTTCAAGATTACGAAAGTGAAGATTTTGTGGCCCTTACCAAGATCAAGCTCATAAACAGCTGATTTGCCGTGTTGGCGCACCAGCTTACCCCAAGCCTTGGGATCGTTACCGCCATCGTTGCGGCCCTTCGGGCTGGACTGAGTAGCTTGGCCAACGGTTGTGGTGCTATCTAGATGAGTGTAAATTTCGGCCAGCATGTCATAGTCGTGCTGGTTAGGATGCTGATTGGGTGTTGGATCAACGCTGTAATCCATACAAGTGCCAAGTGGCTCGTTATAAAAATCCTCGTCCTGGTGGTCTAGGCCCAGAGTGTGCCCGGCTTCCTGGCACATCACCATATTTCTCCAGGCTGGTGTGTTGTATGTACTGGTATTAAAGTAGGTGTCATTGACCTTGACCGTACCTTGGTATATATGGCTACCACTTATCCATATTGTGGCAACACCCAGCCAGCCATTGCGACCGTATTTAGAGTTGCAAACTTCAACTTGTCCGGATGTCGGACGACACTTTTTAGCGTTGGTCTTACCGGCGACAATATTTGTATCCAAGACAGCTGATTGGGTCCAGTCGTTCGAGGTTGTAGCTAAGTAGGGGTCCCACGTTCCGTTCAGGTTGTCACCCAGTTTTAGGTTAAAAGGGTTGGCGGTGCGGGCCCAGTGATAGCCGCCCCACGAATGGTTAGCGTATGCCGGCAACGGCGCCAATACCAATGTAACCAAGGCAGCGCTTAAGCTAAAAAATAATGTTTTACCACTCTTCATAACTAAAGCAAATTATACATACTTATCGAAAAAAGTCAAGCATTAGCTTTTAGGTGTTTCGGGCTATAATTTTATTTAATGAATCCCGTTAGACCTCAGCCCCGCATTATCAGTACCGAACTGTACTTCGGGCGGCACATCTGTCATCTAATAATTAGTAAAGCTTGTAAGTTGGAGGCTGAGGTCTAACGGGATGAAGCTCTTCCCCAACCCGCGGCCTTATTGGTATGTCGATGCCAAGTGGATCTGTGGAATCCTACTTGTCTTTTCGTTGTCCGCGACCTTGATTTTGCTCAGCTTAGTCAAGCTAACTGAGCCAGAACGCGCGCCGACTGTCGGTGCGCTAATTATTGGTATGGGATTCATCCGCGGCAATACGGTTGATACCGAGGAAGCCCGAGAAGCACTGGCCGAAGCCGGCGGCGTAATTCAGCCGATTCCGAATATTCCTTCCATCAAAATCACCGAGGCCGACCTAGCATTATCGCCGTCCGAAATCTCAATTAAAGTCTTTAAACCGATTACCGAATCCATTTACAACGACGGCATCGAGGCCACGGCCGATAAATTCGCCGCCACGCCCGAGCAAAAAGCCAAATTCATCAAAGACGCCGCGCTTTTCAATATTTTTACTAAAGATACACATCAGACGCTTAAGAAATTCTTCAATATTTTTGCGGTATTATCTCTGTTATTAGCGGCAGGTGTCGCCTACTTCAGCGCCCGCTGGGGGCGGCTATCCAATTTGGGCTCACTGATTTTGTTGGTGAGTTTGCCCGGTACGCTAATAGCTCTGCTGCTAAAAAGCCCGCCCAAAGACGGTAGCGGCGGTTTTGGTTCGCTTTCGCCGGAGTTAACTACGCAAGTCGGCCAATCCGTCAGTGCGGCTTATACCAAAGTTACCCTTTTTGGCCTGTTTCTGCTGGCGGCCGCCTTGGTTGGCCGAACCTACAGCTTAATCCATAGGCCAAAGAGTAAAACCAAACCATCCCCCAAACCCGCCTAACTCATCATTAAAATACTTAACAAGTCGATTACTCTCTGATCAGTTAGGCTTTTGTTTATCCTTGTCAGTATGCCTCCGCGGGGTTATGCTATAAGCAATATCAAGTGGAGGCTAATATGGCTTTGTTAGACGGGCTCGAAAAATCATTAGAAGGGGTCTTTGTAAAAAGCGCTCCGAAACTACCCGAGCGAGGTAAAGAGGTTCTGGTAGCGTGGCTGCCTTGGATAAATCTTGTGCTCGGCATATTAACACTATGGGCGGTTTACTGGCTTTGGCAGTGGGCCCACGCGGTTAACAACTTGGTAGATTTTACCAACCAGTTCAGCCAAGTTTACGGTGGCCCAACCATAACAGGCCGTGAGCTAACGGCTATGGTGTGGGTAGGGTTAGTCGTTCTGGGTGTTGAGGCCGTGTTGTTTCTTATGGCCTTTCAGGCTACCCGAACGCGCTCCAAAAGGGGCTGGAATTTGATGTTTTACGCCCTGTTGGTCAACTTGGTCTACGGTATTTTGGTCATTTTCACCGATTACGGTGGTGTTGGCAGCTTTATTGGCTACCTCATCGGTACGATAATTGGTCTTTGGCTGCTGTTCCAAATACGCAGCAAATATCTGGGTCACAGGTCCGCTCCAGCCGAACCCCAGGCCTAAGCTAAAACAGCTTTAAGATACTCAACGGGTTAGGTATTGTCTGCTCTTACCTAGCAGTGTTTTCGACGAAGGTCAAGGCGTGTCCGGTGCGGCCTGCCCTGCCGGCCCGACCGATACGGTGGATGTAGTCGTCGTAGGTGTGCGGCACGTCAAAATTAATCACGTGCGTAATGTCGATGACATCAATCCCCCGAGCTGCCACATCTGTTGCTACCAGAACGTTCACGCCATTGTTTCTGAAGCTGTCGAGCGCCCGCTTGCGCTGGCCCTGGCTTTTACCGCCGTGTAGGGCTTCTGCTTTAAAACCTCGTGACTTTAGCTCGCGCGCCAGGCGTTCTACGCCGTATTTCGTTTCGCCGAAAATCAATGTCTTTTTAGCCGGCCCGGCTATCAGTAGGTCATGGAGTTGCTCCAATCGCTGGGGTTTGCCGCTATATCGCACCACGTCCTGATGCACGTTTTCGCTGGTTTCACCGGCTTTGACGTTAATGGTCACGGCATCGGACGTAAAAGTACTTATCAGCGCCTTTATTTCGCCACTCAGTGTGGCGCTGAAAAAGAAGGATTGCCGCTGCGATGGCAGCAGATTAAGCAGGTAGCGCACGTCGTTTATAAAACCCATGTCCAGCATCCTGTCTACCTCGTCCAACACCACCATGTTGCAGGCACCCAGATGTAAATTGCCCTTTTTTATATGGTCTATCAGCCGCCCGGGGGTGCCAATTATGATGTTAGGACCGGCTTTGAGCGAGGTTGTCTGGCGCCCCAGCGGCAAGCCGCCTATCAATATGGTGCTTTTAACGGCGCTGTGTTTGGCATAAATTCTGATTTGGTCGTCTATTTGGATAGCCAGCTCGCGCGTCGGCGCCACAACCAGAGCTTTGGCTTGGTGCGTATGCATTAATTTATTGAGTATCGGTATGGCAAAGGCCGCCGTTTTGCCGGTGCCGGTATTGGCCACGCCAACCACGTCGCGGCCAGCCAGGGCCAATGGTATGGTCTTATCTTGGATTTCAGAGGGTACCTTATACCCCTTGACCGCTATGTTGCTCTTCAGCAGTGGATGGATGGCAAAATCGGCAAAGCCGTGTTTAGCCACGTAATCGCTATCCAGTGCCGGGTTGGCCAATTTAATAAAGCGCTGAGGGTCGATATACTGGCCCCTGCTCCTTGGTTTTATGGTAGTTTGCGATCTGTTAAAACGCCGCCCGCCATTAAAATGGCTACGCCTGTGGTTATTTTGGTACATAAAAATAGAATCCTTTTCGCTTGTTTAATTTAACTCTCTTGTTTCGATGAAGCCGAGTTAGAAATTAAACAAACTAGGATTCATTTTGAACAATAAACTTATTCTAGCATAACAGGTATAATTATGCAACCTCCGGTGGCGCTTCTTCGTTATTTTGGGGTGTTTCGGAGGGATTGCCAGAGGTGCCAGCAGGCTACCGTGCGGTAGGGACGCCATTTGGCGGCCGTACGCTCGAGTTTTTGCCGGTTCGGAGGGTTTTTCCAGCCGTAAAGACGAGCCATTGCCCGTTGCAGGCCAATGTCGTCGGGGGCGAACACGTCCAAACGCACTAGCGTGAACATCAAAAACATCTGTGCTGTCCAGGCGCCGATTCCCTTCACCGCCACTAGGTCGGCTATCACCTCTTCGTCGGATAGCTGGCCGAGGTGGTTATAGACTTTGGGGTTATCAATGAAGTGTTGGGCCAGATCTTTGATGTAGCCGGCTTTTTGGCGCGATAAGCCGACGGCTTTTATCTGCTCCACGCTCAAAGCCACTACTTTTTTCGGTTCGATGTCGGTGGCGGTCTCCAAGCGGCCAAAGATTGTGGCCGCGGCCGCCACCGACACCTGCTGCCCGACAATCGAGCGGCAAAGCGACAAAAAATAATTGTCGCGCGGCTCAAAAAGTAGTGGGCTTTGTTTTTTGATTATCGGCGCCAGCTTAGGGTCAAGCTTGGCTAGTTCCCGCTCGGCCCGCACAATTTTCTGCCCTAGGGTCATGAGACCGGAACCCCGGCGTCGGTCTGTTGCTCAAGGATTAATATGGTTCTGGTGAGAGCACTTAGTCCCAGCCGGCGCACCCGGTCAGCTTGGATGTCAATCACTTCTGTCAGTGCCGGCAGCTGGTCGCGGCCAATGGTTCTATCCGCCCGCGCTTTGGCGGTTCTGGCTCTTTTGGCCAGGCGGCGCGCTGTTATACGAGCCAACTTTTCTGGCTCGCTGTAATAAGTTGGTACGCTTTCTTCAAAATATCCCTCAACGAATTGAGTAAAATCCGGCGTAAATTTGCCCGAGTGCAGTTCGGTTTCGCCGTCTAATATGTATTCGGTCAGCGCCGCAAAGGCGCCGCGCGGTTCGTGCTGGTCAATCAGAGCGCCGTCCAGCATGATGTCTGCCAGCAGATGGGCGCTCAGGCGCGCGGCGCCGGGTTTAATACCGTAAGCTCGTAAGTGAGCCGCCAAGTCGGCGGTTGCTCTGGTTTTTTCCGGCTGGGCATCAAACACCTCGTCAGTCCTGCGGTGTAAATGTATGCCCCAGCCCAACATCCCTTCCCTAAACAATCTTAAATCAACTCTTTTACCTTGGTAATCACGGTACATGCCGGCAAAGTCCGGCAACACACTGCCGAGCGCCAAATTAGGCGTAGCCACCCGCATCACCCTGTGAGCAACGTAGTTGTGCGCCAAAACGTTAGGCATTGCTCAATTATACCCCCGCCCCAGCTTAAAAGAGTTGGTTGTGGCTTCCGATGAGAGAAATTTGTAGCTATTCGCAGCCGATACCGTCACCGTCGCGGTCAAGACCATACGGGTCAGACCCTGTAACAGAAACCGGTCCAGAGACATATCTCGGTCCATCTCCACTACCACCAGCACAGTCAACATCAGATCCCGGTGCAATGCATGGTGAGTAACCAGGCGTGCAGGATGTCTGAGGTTGAACCTGCGGTACAACCTTAGTACCGATTCTGGTAACTTCGTTTATAGGCTGTTTTGTAACCTCTTCTGATATTTTTTCACGACTTGTTTCAATACCGTTAGTGTATGTAATTCTATAGGTGATAGTAAGCACGCCTTCAACGCCAGCTGTGGATATGGCTGTTTTACCTTTCTCTAAGGAAGAGTCGTTTTCAGTCAGCTTTTGAAATGGAATGGTCTGTTCTTTAGTTACGTCTTTCGTCTCAATTTTTTCTTGTTGGACCTGTGGAGGAGTTTCTGGTGGTGGAGGTGTCGGCTCAGGCGGTTGAGCAACTCCAGCAGCAGTACCTACTGTCAATACTGAGCCGCCGACCAGTAGGCTCTTTTTTAATAATGAAAGCCCAGTAAACCACCCCCACATCGCACCACCCCCTATTTATGCTTATGATTATACGCCTATTGCAAAACGCTATTACTAGGAAATCAGGCCCGTCAAAATTGTTTTTTGTCCTGACGGTTTAAGCTTTCTTTCTGAGAAAAAACCAGCCGAAATATTCAGGTCATTAATGAAACTAACGTAGTTCATATCCTTAGGCCCTTCAGAAAAAATCAATGCTTTATTTGGACGCGCAATTGGGCCTTTATCTTCAAAAAAATTTCGAACTTCGAAGTATTCATACTCGAAAAGCTGAACTATCCCCTTCCTGGCCTGAGGCCTAAAGTTTTTCGCAGCAAGACTTTTAACCTCGAACAAAAAGGAATGGTTATTTTTAACCGCAAAAAGGTCTACGTGGCGATTGTTATATGTATTGTACCCATGGGACTTAAGTAGCTCAAACAGCATTTTCAGGGTTTCTTGGTGTGCATCTTCTGCCTTTTCAAGTGTCTGCAGGTCCTTGGTATAGGTTGTTTTTCCTAGCTTTATAGTTTTCTTCTTAACAATCTGAAGCTGCTCGAGAGTTGCTGGTTTTCTAATAGCAGCTACCTCTTCAGCGCTTTCTACTTTTTTGAATTCTGAGGATTTCAAAGGTGATTCGCGTGTTACGCCAACGCTACTATACAGATAGAAGTGCTCGGCACGTGCAAATATTTGTACGACCAACTCAGACTTAACTCTCGAGAAACTACCCATTTTTGGGAATTCCTGTGATAACGGCACACTTTTAGCCAATAATTCCTTAGCCTCGCTAATGATTAGCTCGTTGTTTTTGCCGTTTGGAGCTTCCAGCGCTAAGTGCGGACGTAGTTCGCTAAAAAGGTAAACCTCCGAGAATGGTACTAACAGCGGCCAAATATTTCTACGCTCTTCTATTTCTCGCAACCACAATGTACTATCCTTCTTGCTAAATTCTGGACTTACAACTCCAAAACCGATTACAGATGACGGTGCGTCCTTGACTAAGGTATTAGTTGAGGTCGAATGCATTAAAAAGATGTCGCCAGGTTCAATTTTCTGCCAATAATTAAGGTGCTTTTCTTCGAGTCCCCATGTCATAAATTTAATAGCTGTTAGCCAATTTTCTGGCGGTCCGGTGAATCTATATATTTCTCTATCAGCTATGTCTTGTGGGCTCATAGTTCGCTGTATTTCGTATACCGTCCTTTGGCCTTAGAAACCGGATACTTTTTTTCGTTTTGGGCCATTTTGCGTTCGAATTCATCCTGAATATTAATGCCTAAATCATGGGCAAACAGCAAAACCCAGTACAGAACGTCCATCAGCTCTTCGCTGACTTCTCTATTTTTGGCTTTGAGATGCTTTTTGATTTCGCCTGGGCTCTTCCATTGGAAATGCTCCATAAGTTCGGCGGCTTCTAAGGCTAATGATAGAGATACGTCCTTAGGGTTATGAAACTGCTTCCAGTCGCGCGCGTCTCTAAACGCCACTACCTTTTTCTGCAGATCCGACAGATTAGCCATTCCAAACTCCGTTCATCTAGATTATACCCCTGTTTTGGAAAAATCGAACTACTTTGGGAATAGTATTAAGAACGGTATAGCTTTGAGGCCGACGTAATTGAACATCCTATAATTGGCTCGGCGGGCGGTTGCTGAAAGTATATATTTTTGGACGTTATCTTTAGGAATAAACGGATAGAACCGAATTTCGTGGTGTTCGCCCTCTTTGTCGTCCCAGTGATAATTGACAATCAGCGGAGGGGCCAAGTTTCCGGCCTTGAGCACTTTTTCATATATATCCCATCCTGCACCGCGTATAGTACCCGTGGGTTTACGGTTTGAAGTTTTGATCTGCGCCCTGAAGAGACATCTGGTGCATTGGATATCAAATAATGGGAATCCTGGCGGTAACAACATTAGTTTGCTGCCACAATTTGGGCAGGCTGCCAAATTGACGACTTCCAGCTCGCCGGTGTCGCCGCTATGTTTACTCCCCTTCATGCTGAAAGTAAACATGGACGTCCAGAGGATGTCAATATGAGCAAAAAGGACGAATCGCTACAAGAGAGCTGGCATGCCCGAGCCGCAATTCAAACAAACCAGGCACTCTACAAGATTGGTGCCATCTATATCTACCATTCGATACACTTTGGCCCGCTTACCGCAAGTTGTACAGACTTTTCTAACCTCATTAATTTTTGGCATAACACCCCTGTTCTGTTCTTTAAATTATACCCCTGCTCTAGGAAAGAATACACCCGATTAGAGATAAATCTCTAACGGGGCAAGCAGGGCGTTAGTTTGGGGATTGGTGGGTAAAAAAGAAAGTTGTCTCGTCTTCACCTGCGTCCGGTCTGACTGTCACGGGCATTGTGCCCCCCGGTGGAAGGATTTCGTAAGGATTTTTGTCTAGGCTTTCGCCTGAATAAATCCCGTATTCGTCAATAGCATTCTCAAAACTTTCTTCGTCCATAACATATATACGCCCGCCGACATCACTTTCGTGGCAACAAGCGACTACGACCATGCCAATTGAGCCGGCATTAAAATGATAGGAGTGAGCTTTTCCCGGTTCTATTGGCTGATGCCGTTCTAAATCCCCACGATTGGACGAAACATTACATTCAATGGGCATATAAAAATCCGCTTGTCTAGATTATAGCGGAGATAGGGAGTAGTGGGTAGAGAATGGAGTTTAGCGTTCGTATGTTTTGGCGGCTGATGTAAAGCCGCTGACTTGGCTGGCGGTTTTGCTCGGGAAGGCTTGGAACTTTAGCTTATTGCCGCCATCGATTAGTTGGACTAGCACCACACCGACCACAGAATTGGAATTGTCGGCCTTAATCGGTTTGGCGAATGATGTACGGTTCCAAAAACTCCCGTCGGCTTTAAGGTAATTGATCTGGACGAGTTCGTATTTTACCAGGCCGGACGCCTGGCTGACGTCAGCGGGGTCTGGTTTGTTGGCTTTGGTGACAAACTGCGCCGGCTGGCCGTTGTAGTTACCCATTGAGATGACAAAGAAGCTAGGGTCGAAATGCTCCGGCGCAAAAGACAGATGGCCGGTGGCGTATGAGCCGCCCTGAGTGCCTTGGTGGCCAGCGTAACCATTAGTGCCTTCTAAAAACCAGTTGCCGATGAGCTTGCCGGGCTGGTCGTAATCAATTTTGCCGGCGATCGGCTCGGCCACGCGCGGGTTGCGGGCGGTAAGCAACTCTCTTAATTCTTTGGTGTAGCGCGGGTATGGGTCGGCGGTGTAAAGTTTCCAGGCTTCGGCATCATAACTGGACGGCTTGATAAAGCCGGTCAGCGGCTTGTCGGTATCCCAATAGGCAAAATCGAGCGTTTGGCCGCCAATGGCGCCGATTTTTTCGCCGGCTTTAACCGGAATTTCGACCCTGCGGCTATCGTAAGCCTGTTTTAATTTAGGCGCCAGGCTGGTTACCAGATCGTAATAATAAAGCGAGGTACAGCTGTAGGTAAAAACAAACCTATATTCGGTTCCGCGCTCATTTGTGCGGGGTTGGATATCGGTGATTGTGGCGTCAGCCATGGCATAGACCGGGTAAGCATCGCGCGGCGATTTATAGTCAGCCGGTGAAAAATACTGGTGGTCGATAGGCGTGACGTGGTCGCCAACTACCAACCCGTATGGAATCAAGATGGAGAAATCCTGCGGGCGCATCGGCAAATGGGTGAAGGTAAGCTTGTCCGTACCCTGGCATTTGCCGCCGCTGAGCAGCTGGCCGGCCTTGACGGCTTTAGTGGCCGCCGGCTGGTTGCTGTTGATTATGTTTGAGGCTGAGTCTTGGCTGTTTTGTTTTAACACTCTATAACCAACCAGCCCGATTACTACCAGTACAACCGCCAATAAAATCAGGCCAATATGATGGAAGCCCCACTGATTCCGCTTATACCGCATTAGCTAAATTAAGCGGCGTAGATTTGGTTGCCTTCGTGGACTTTTTGGTCCACTTTGAGGCCAAAGTCGTCACCGGCTTTGACCGAGTCTACATCCTGGTGGTCCAGCTGAAGAGAGCTTACCGTCTGAGTAAAGTCGGTATTGTTGCCTTTTATTTGAATTTTGTCACCCTTTTTGAGCGATGCACCCTTTTGCAGTTGAATAATCGCCACTCCGACCTTATCGAAATAATGAGTTACCTTACCGATTACCTTATCCGCCATTTTAACCTCCTTATGTGCTAATTATATACCTAAAATAGCTCCTATTGGACAAATATTAACTGGCGCTTATGCTTAAAATATGTTGTAAAAAGCTACCAGATTATTGACTTGGTATTGCGTCAAGGCATATTATCAAAGCGACACCAGTCGATACCCAGCAAGGTATTGGCTGCCACATATGTGTCGCTTGCTGGCTCGCAAAAATTTGCGGTTTTATAGATAAACTGCGGTTCTAGAAAGCAGGTTAAACTAGGAGCCGGAAAGTCTCCGGACGAAGCAAAGCAGTAGTCCTCACGCTGCCTGCGCCCTCGCTGGGGTAAAGGAGATAGGCCGCTCAGCGCCCGGCCGGGCGTTAAAATCCCAACGGTACCCACGGGAGAGCTGGCTGAAAATGCAATCAGCGCAAACACCCCTTCGCTTAGGCAGCGGGGGGCTGTTTTGATTTATCGAAAGATTTTGGGGTTGAGGCGGATAATTTTGTCGTCGCCTTCCCTGATATCGCCGCGACCGTCGCGGTTGGAGGTGCTGATGTACAGATAGCCGTCGGGACCTAAGACTACTGCTCGCAGGCGACCGTAGTCGCCGCGCAAATGGCTTTTGAGCGATGCTCTATTACCATCGAGCTTAGCTTCATATAACGACTCGCCGCGCAAGCCGGCGAAAAACAACGAGCCATCCCAGTAAGTTAGGCCAGCCGGCGCCCACGTTTCGTCCGGCCCGGAATTGGCAATCGGCGTTTGCATACCGGTTCTTTGCTCGTCGCCTTCAGTTTCCGGCCAGCCGTAATTGGCGCCTTTGGTTATCAGATTTAGCTCGTCCAGGCCGGAGCGGATACCAGAACGGCCGTGTTCTGTAGCCCAGAGCCGGCTACGGTTATCCCAAGCCAACCCTTGGGGATTGCGATGCCCATAAGAATAAACGGCGCTGCCAAACGGATTGCCAGATGGCATCTTGCCTTCATCTGTTAGGCGCAGGATTTTACCGGCCAAGGAATTGGTGTCTTGAGCCCGCTTGGGCTGGCCGGCATCGCCAGTGGTGATATAAAGCAAACCGTCCGGCCCAAAAGCCAACCGGCCGCCGTCGTGATTAGCGGCACCCGGAATATTGCCGATGATAAGTGTTCTATTGCTCAGACGATCACTGTCGTAACGGTAGCGTTCGACGCGGTTGGTCAGCCCGTTGCCACTACTGGTTGTCAAATACAAATAAAGTAGGTGGTTTTGGGCAAATTTTGGATGCAAAGCCAAGCCCAGCAAACCGCCCTCGCCGACGTGCTGCACACCCTCAACGGCGTAGGTTTTTTGGTTGGTGCCGATGCGTTTGAGGATGCCTGAGCGTTCGGTGACTAGCATATCGCCTCCCGGCAAAAAAGCGATTTCCCAGGGGATGTCGAGGTTTTGGGCGATTACCTTAATCGTTGGACCGTCCTCGGCCTGGATACCTTGTTCGAGTTTGGTGCCGGTGGGTTCGAAAAAGCGGTGCTGAAGCCAGTCTTGGCCGAAAAAGACGGCGGCGCCGGCGGCTAATAAAAGTACGGTTATAACAGCGACTCTCTTTCCCCTCTTGCCCATATCTTAAGTATACATAAGAAGAAAGGGTGGGCGGGGGGGTGGGGGC
>JBBDKW010000017.1:0-5494 GCA_040879175.1 Saccharimonadales bacterium (SeqCode) | reverse complement strand
CCCCCCGCCACCCTAATCGGATTCAGCGCTTCCGCCGCCTCCTCCACTTTGCAGTTCTCATCGTGGAGATCAGCAACCCGATGATGACCAGCAGGGCTGCAATCTCGACGATGGTCGTGTTGGTGATGGCGAGTATCCAGATCATCGGCAATACCTCCCGAACTTTCTGTCTTTGGGCCCGTAGGTGCCCGGCTGAACAGATGGGACGAACGGAACCGTGGACAGTTTGACCTTCATGCATTTGCCGTCAATCACGGCCTTGCCAGCGTAGGCTGACAGCAGTGCAGCCGCGCCCGAGACCAACAGATTGAACGGTGGCGGCAGTGCCGAAGCGAAGGTCGTTGCTGCTCCGGCACCAAGGCTCACATAGGCGGTTTCCCGCTTATTGAGGTAGATGGTGCCTGTGACAATTCCCCAGGTGAACTTAGCCTGGGGTTGGGCTGGTGCCGCCGAAGCCGGCGGGGTGGTGATTGTCACCAGCAGTAACACCGTTATGAGCGCCGAAGCTCCTGTCAGTCTGACGGCTGTCATTCTGACTCCTTTCAGTCGGTTGGACCCATCCTCCCCACTGAAGGCGCTGAAATTACAAACGGCGAGCTATTCAGGAGAACACCTCACCATTCTTATTTATTATATCATTAATACAATAGAAAGTCAATATAGCGGTATACTGGTGGTATGGATCCGCAGCAAAACGTCAACTTAAGATATTCTGTGCCAATTGTCACCACCGACGGGCACGTAGTTATGGTAAGTGACCAGGGCGTGCCAACGATAATCTTTTTTCAGGGACGCGAGCAACACGACGACCACTTGCACGCCGACGTGGTAGCGGCCGTAAGACTGAATAACTTAGAAGATTTAAAAAACTTAAGCAAGGCCATAAACGACACTGTCAAAAAGCTCCAATCACGCGAACCCTAGACTTAAAGAGCCGAGATTTAGCATTTAACACTTGTCATCGCGCATTTATTTTTCGTTTGCCACCCAGCATTGGAGCAACGCATATTAAATGTTACCTGTTAAATAAATGTTTAATGTAACCTGTTTAATGTGAAATATAGCCTTTTGGCTATTGGTTGAGTTGGTCTTGGGTGTAGTTGTTGATATTATCTTGGACGTCTTGCGACTGTTGGACGGCGTCTTTGGCGCCCTCTATGGCGTCGGTGGGGCTGGTGGAGTTGTATCCCGGTAAATTAACCGGTGAATCTTCGGACAAAAAGGCTTTATAGCCAAAGAATGTCAGCGCCAACCCTAGCAAAATCAAAAGCAGCAGTTTAACCATTACTCAATTATACCCCCATTATTGACCATTTTTTACCAGTTGGAGCATAATTAGAAGATAAATTTTTTACAGCCAAATTGCTTGCCATAATATAAAATTATCAGCATGCAGATAATAAACTCGGTTTTTAGAGACGGGGCAGCCATCCCACCGCAATATACCTGCAAAGGCCAGAATGTATCGCCGCCGCTTTGTTTTATGAGTGTACCGCAAGACGCCAAGAGTTTGGCGCTGATAATGCACGACCCAGACGCACCGGTTGGAGATTACGTTCACTGGATGATGTGGGATATTCCGGCGAACACCGAATCGATAGCCGCCAATTCGGTGCCGGTGGGCGCCGTACAGGGGCTAAATACCAACGGTCAGAATAAATATATGGGCCCCTGCCCGCCCTCGGGTACCCACCGCTATATGTTTGAGCTTTACGCGCTTGACAGTAGCCTTGGCTTGCCCGCTAACACTGAGCGCGACGATTTGCTAAAGGCCATGGAAGGCCACATTCTAGAAGAACACACTCTCACCGGCACCTTCAGCGCCTAGTAGCACGTGTTCGGGCAGGCCTTTTCTTCCTAGAATTTAGAATTGAGCCAAGTAGCCGCGGACTGCCGAATCGCAAGCGCTCGCCAGATCACCGGCCAAAGAATTACACAGTTGATTGGCTTGCTTATCGCCGTGGAAGTTATAGGCAAAATCCTTGCCGGCGCCGATTACGCAATGTCTTTTAGCCTCGTCCGTATGCCCTTGCAAGCAGGCTGATTTGGTCTTCTGCAGATCATACCCCTGCAGACCCGAAGCATCGCGGCCAATGCTCTCGTAGCAAGTTGTCCTTAACTCTGTATTCATGACTTCGCTACAAAGAGAAAAGGTTTTTCCATAATCGTAGCCAACTTGAGCCAGTGCCCAGGAGCTTTGGATGATGTAACAGCCCCACTGATGCTTCTCTTCGACGACATTGCAAGGGTACATCGGATCATCCTTTTTAAGATACTTTGATGTTTGGTCGTCACTTTCATCCGGGCTCAGCGCAATCATAATGTTTTGCATAAAGACGCCGCTGTCACATGACCGTAATTCCCAGGCGTCGCTAAAGGCTTCGCAGACTTTTACGGCTTGGAAGAGCTCCTGATCTGTGGCTTCCATCAGGCCGTGCCCCAGACCGTGGACGCAGTTGTAGTGGTCGAGGGAATAACGCTCTTTTTCGGCAAAAGTCCGGCAAGCCTGCTCAGCGTTACTGATGATATAGTTGGCGCCTTTATCTCTAACTATCTGTTCAGAAGCGCCGTGGAAGTAGCCACTGGCACAAAAATGGTCACCGTGGGCGTATACCTGGCCGAGGTCGTAGTCGTATTTTGCCAATGATGCGCGGCCGATGACGTGCACCAGCTGATGGCACTGTGATTTGACGTAGGTCAATTTGTTGTATTGCTCTTTGACCAATGCAACTGCTGTTTCCGGGTTTTGCTCTTTAACAATCTTGGTCAGCTGATCCTGGTAGCATCCGAAGGTGAGGTCGTTATTAATTTCGCATTGATCCGGCGGAGCGACAATACTAGCGGTACCTGCTGGTTTGTCGACACGAAAAACGAGGTAAGAAACGCCGGCTGTCGCAATAACTACTATTAAAAGTCCGGCACCCATTAATGGCCATTTAAACTTCTTATAAAGCTTTTTAAACTCGGCTGTTTTTATCAAACTCCTGCTCCTTCCAGGCAGGCAGTTTTATCAACCGCCGCGAATTGTGAACACTTATTTTGGGCGGCTGAATTATTCACTACTTGCGCCCTTACAGCATAACCTATACGCCTATAGCATGGCTGGCGAATGGTGGCATCTACCAACTTACACAGAGTATCTGCCCGACCCAGGTTTAGTTCGTCAAATTGCAAAATATTATCAACCGCCCCTTCCACGCATGTATCTACATAGCCTTTTGGGAATTCCAAACAGAGCTTCCACGCTCGATTTACTACCGGCCCGGAAGTTGCAGGCCTTAAATTAGGCAACCAAGTATCGTTAGCCGTCATCAGGCCAATACTTAACAGGCAGGATTCGATTTTGTCGGCCCTGGCTTTGAGGCAAGCCTCGGACGCTTGCTTAACACTGCCATTGTAAATTTTCATCAAGTGAGCGGAGTGGTTGATATAACACTCATGCTGGTATTTAATATCCAGCCGACTACAGGGCGCCAGCGGGTCGTCGGCCAAAAAAATGCCGGCCTCTGACTTGCCGTACATTTCGCCATTAATGTTCTCCATAAATACGCCTTGCCAGCAGCCGTCCTGGGCCATTCGTGTGCTCAAGCTGTCGCATATATCCAGAGACTGTGTCAAGTCATAGGCATAAGATTGCATAATGCCGTGCCCCACGCCGTGATAACAATAGAATTTGAACTTTTGTGAATAGTTATTGTCTGTTTCTAATTGGCCACAGATTTGATCTACGGCAGAGCGCGTTGAATCGGACTCGCCTAAAACTTTCTCAAAAAAACCGTGCTGGCAACCGTAATTAAACGAGGTTGGACATTTTAAGAATGATTCGCCTGTAGCACCATAAGTTTCGGCCGTCTGCCGGCCGACAATGTGTCCCCATTCGTGGGTATCACCAACGGCTTGGCCGGAGGATTCATACAGTTCTAGGGCCGACAAAGCAATGGCTGGACCATAAAGCTCGGTCAATTTTTCAGCGGCGTCCCAAACACACGATTTATCATTGCACGGTGCAAGCAGCTGCTCAACCAACTTGGACGACTCTTCGGTATCGACAGTTTTTGTCTTTAACCCAACCAGGGTTACCGAACCAATAATCAGCAATATAGTTAGGCTGCCTACCAGCAGATAGATTTTGTCGACCTTCTTTATGTATCTAACGGCTTTGACAGCTCTGTGTCTTATCCTAACCATTAGTACTATTTTAACTCAAGCAACCAGTTGACGGTTATATTCATACTGAGGCGTAGTCGACGCGGCAGGCGCCGAGGCCGGTTTTTTCGGTGTACTTTTGGTGGTACTCTTCGGCACGCCAGAATTTGCCGGCCTTTTCTAAAGTAGTCACTATCGGCTTATCATATTTTCCAGAATTACTTAACAAGTCAAGCATTTTTTTGGCTTGATTTTTTTGATCGCCATTTAAGTAAAAGATGGCTGAGCGATATTGGTCGCCGACGTCCGGCCCTTGCCTGTTCAGCTGCGCCGGGTCGTGAATTCTAAAGAAGTGTCTTAGTAATGTCTCGTAGCTGACTTTTTTGGGGTCATAGTTTACTTTCGTGGCCTCGGCGTGGCCGGTGGTGTGACTGCAGACTTGCTCGTACGTAGGATTATCTACCTTTCCGCCGGTGTAGCCGACCTCTGTTTCAACTACTCCCGGTACCTGGTCAAAATAATATTGCACCCCCCAAAAACACCCAGCCGCAAAAATCGCGACGCTGCGAGACTCTGCCATTTAGACCCCTATGTCTCTCTGCCTGAAAAACCACCAAGCCACTATGCCTAAAATTAAACTAAAGGCAAACAGTCCCAAAACGTTACGCCATTCGTAGTTACCATAGAGTATCTCGCTCGGCCGGTAGTATTGGTGCGGTAAAACCGCAGAAGGCCATTTGAGCCATTCAACGACCGATGACAAGGACACGATAAGGTAGCTGGTTATGGCGGTGAAGGCGGCCGCGCCGGCGGCGGCCGCGCGCGCCGAACGACCAAGCGCCGTAATGGTAAAAGAAATAGCTCCGAAAAGCAGACTTAATGCGGCCGCGGCCAGCGTGGCTATTTCTATGTTCAATACAGACACGTTAATTTCTACCAGTTGGCCGATGATTAATCCAGACATCAGCGCGGCTACGCTGACCACGGCTAAAATTAGCGTTCCTGCCGCCGCTTTAGCCGTCAGTAAGCGTCCGCGCGAAATCGGCCGGCTGAG
The DNA here is from genome assembly GCA_040879175.1 of Saccharimonadales bacterium (SeqCode). Lineage (GTDB taxonomy): Bacteria > Patescibacteriota > Saccharimonadia > Saccharimonadales > UBA10212 > 2-01-FULL-49-22. Next base: position 294 of record JBBDKW010000017.1, on the reverse strand, counting down.
CAGGAGCTCCAAGGTGCCGCTATTTTCTTCTTTAGATATCAGACGACTGCCGATAATAATCGATAGTATTGTTAGTAGTAGCGGCAGCATTAGGTAGAAGACGCGGCTGCTTAAAAAATCTTCCGGGGTGGAAATTGAGAAAGTACCGGAGCCGGCAAACAGTGATTTAGCGGCTGGTGGCAAATGCGCCAGCGCCTGGTTGAGTTGAGCAGCCTGGTCGCGGAACGTCGGATAGAACACCAAGTTGATAACCATGAAGGCCGCTATACCGAAAGCCCACCAAAACGTAAACCA
>JBBDKW010000016.1:0-15369 GCA_040879175.1 Saccharimonadales bacterium (SeqCode) | reverse complement strand
GCACAGCGTCCGGATTACCTAATCGCTAATTCCAACTACACCAAAGAGCAAATCCAAAAGTATTACGATCGTGAATCGCTCGTTATACATCCGCCTGTCGATGTCGACCGATTCAAAAACTACTCCAAGCCAGCCGATGAGCGCCACGGCTTTGTCACCGCCGGCCGCCAGACGCCTTATAAAAAAATCGACCTGGCGGTCGAAGCCGCCACGCTTCTTAAAATGCCCCTGACGGTAATCGGTAAGGGACCGGAACATCGCTGGCTCAAAAAAATCGCCGGTCGAAATGTGACTTTTCTGACTAAAGCCTCGGACGACGATGTGGCGCGGCACTTTGGCGAAGCCAAAGCCTTCATTTTCCCCGGGGTTGATGATTTCGGCATCGTGGCCGTCGAGGCTATGGCCGCCGGCACGCCGGTTATAGCCTACAAAGCCGGCGGCGCCCTGGATTATGTCAATAAAGATACCGGTGTTTTCTTCAACGAACAAACCCCCGAAAGCCTAGCTGATGCGATACAGAAATTTAATTCAGCAAGTTTTTCGCCCGAAAAAATTATTAAAACCGCTGCTCAATTCGCACCAAGAGGATTCCCAAAAAAAATTGCTATTTTTGTCCGTTCGGCAACGATACTTCGATAGCATTCCTATAGACGTAGAACATTTCTTCGATTTTCTCCAGGTCGTCTTCGGCCTGCCTATGAAATTTGGAATAGTAGGCGCTCGACCTTTTTAAGAAGTTCTTTCGCACATAGACTTGTTCGACTTCGCCGTGCAGTCGACCCGTTTCAGGCTCAGGCTCCCGAGAGCCAACATCCATAATTATGCTAGGGCTGTACCGAGCTAATTCTGGCAAATAGATAAAAAAACGGGTAACTATCGGGGGTTCACTTTTAATTTTTAATTCGACAGGCGGAAGTTGCCGCCAGTGTCCGTCCCCCTCGGCATACTCTTTCATAAAGCCCAGGAGTTGTATAAATCTTCTAAGCGGCGTCAGTTCTTCATGCTGTTCGGCTGTGTGTAAACCCGGTTGCTCAAGACTCATAGACAAACTATTTTACAATAAATACATCTGTTATACAAATCTAGTCAGTAACGTATAGGATAGCTTCGATAATTAAGGCAGTGTCTTGCCAGTGGGAGACCTCCATGCAGTCAATCCCCATAGCCTTAACCGGGTAGTCATTGCCGCCCTCAATCAGTTTGTCACCCATAAATAGTGTTTCTTCTTTAGAAATACTTAACAAGTCAAGTAATTTTCGCATGCCATAAGCCTTATCTATCCCTGACCGTGTCACATCTATAGTCGTTGTGCCAGCGGCGCGCACTTCATAATCAGGAATTTTTGGCGCGATGATATCTCTGAGCCGTAGCTTTTTCGACCCATCCGGGTCCCAAGCTTCTTTAATCTTGATACCTTCTTCACCAAGCTTAGCGACAATTTCTTGTCCAAAAATTGATAGTGAAATCTGGCTATCTCTATCCTCGATAATTTCGCCATACGTTTTCTTTTCGCGATAACCTGTTTCGTCTAAACCATCCTCTAAGGCTTCCATTATTCTCTTTTTATCTTTTTGTGGAATCTTCTCGGCGTATTTTTCCTCCCACTGACCGCCTTCAAAACGATAGTACCGCGTGCCATTCGTTGGCATCAAATGAAGCTTTTCTAAAAGAGGAGGTTCGTTTGTGATACGAGTTAAGACTTGTGTCTGGAAGAGTTCATATTTTCCGCCAGATATTACGCACACCTGATATTTAGCCAGCAATTGATCAAGCAGCTCAGCTATACGATTCGGCAAAGGACTTTTAGAAGGGGCCAAAGTGCCATCCAAGTCAAAAACGATTAATTTTTTCTTCATGAGTCGCAACCTCTATCATACTGTAAAATAAAGACTGTAAATGAAAAAAATCTTGGTAACAGGCGGGGCGGGGTTTATCGGCTCAAACTTTGTTCATTTTATTAATAAAACCCGCCCCGACTGGCATATTACCGTTTTAGACAAATTAACCTACGCCGGCAACCAAAAAAACCTGGAAGGGCTGGATGAGGACCGATTCACATTTATTAAAGGCGACATTTGCGATGAGCAAACGGTTGACAAAGCTATGGCTGATAGTGATGCGGTCGTGCATTTTGCCGCCGAATCACACGTTGATAATTCCATCCACGGTCCCCGCCCTTTTTTAGACACCAATGTCGTTGGTACCTACCAAATCCTGGAAGCCGTCCGTAAATACAGCAAACGCTTGCACCATATTTCTACCGACGAGGTTTACGGCGACCTTGGGCTGGATGACCCTAAGAAATTCAAAGAGGCAACGCCATATAATCCCTCAAGCCCCTACTCTGCCACCAAGGCTGGCTCAGACCATCTGGTGCGCTCGTGGGTCCGTACTTTCAATGTCCAAGCCACGATTTCCAACTGCTCGAACAATTACGGCCCGTATCAGCACGTCGAAAAATTTATCCCGCGTCAAATCACTGAAATTTTAGAAGGCCGCAAGCCAAAACTTTACGGCGCCGGTCAAAACGTTCGCGATTGGATTCATACTGAAGACCACAGCTCGGCCATTTTAACTATTTTAGAAAAGGGCAAAATCGGTGAGACCTATCTTGTTGGTGCTGACGGCGAAAAATCTAACAAACAAGTGCTGGAGCTAATTCTGGAACTTATGGGTAAAGGCCTAGATGATTACGAAACAGTGCCCGACCGCCCGGGCCACGACTTGCGCTATGCTATTGATGCCGCCAAAATGAAGGCCGAGCTTGGCTGGCAGCCAAAATATGCTGACTTCCGCCAAGGCCTGGTCCAAACGATTGAGTGGTATAAACAGAATGAAAACTGGTGGAAACCGCAGAAAGCCGCCACCGAAGCCAAATACAAGGAGCAGAGACGATGAATCCGCCGCAACTCAAAGTTGGAAAAACAAGCCTGGAAGGGCTTTATAAGATCCAGTTCAAAGTTATTGAAGACGAACGCGGCTCGGTAATGGAATTTTATAGGCAATCGGAATTTGCCGCAGCCGGTTTACCGTCATTGGGCGAACGGCCGCAAATCAACGCGCCGCTCTCGGTCAAAGGCACACTGCGTGGAATCCACGCCGAAGACGCCCATAAATTAGTCTCTGTGGCTGCTGGCAAAATTTATGCCGTTATCGTCGATTTACGCAAGGATTCGCCGACTGTCGGCAAATGGGAAGGATATGAGCTGCAGCGCGGGCAAGGGCTTTTTGTCAGCCGAGGCTTGGGTAACTCTTTCCAGTCAATTAGTGACGAACCGTCGATATATCTATATTATTTCGAAAAAGAGTGGCACCCGGGGATGCCCGGCGCCTCCTGCAACCCGCTCGATGCTGAGCTCGCAATCAAATGGCCGATTCCAGAGGGGCAAGGAATGATTATTTCTGAAAAAGACCGCTCAAACCCATCTTTAAAAGAGGTGCTTAAATGATGGGTTTGCAAACTTCAAATTTCAAATTTCAAAGTTCAGATAAAGTTCAAATTTCAAAAATCAGTTTTTGGAATTTGGTTTTTGGTATTTCTTTGATTTTTGATGTTTGGTTTTTGAATTTTGTCTCCGGAGGAGACTCTTGATGGACGATTCCAAGTTTTTAATAACAGGCGCAGATGGACAGCTTGGTAAGGCCCTGCAGCAGAAATATCCTAACTCTCAAGCGACCACCAAAGACCAGTTCGACATAACCGATACTGATGCAGTCAAAAACTATAACTGGCAAAATATTGAAGTAATCATTAATGCTGCCGGTTATACCAATGTCGATGTTGCCGAGACTGATGAAGGCCGGGTAGCTGCCTGGAATGTCAATGCACAAGCTGTCATCAATTTAGCCAAAGCCGCCATTGAACACGGCCTAACCCTAATCCATATATCGACCGAATATGTCTTTGACGGCTCCAAAACGCCACACAAAGAAGATGAGCCGTTCAGCCCATTAAGCGTTTATGCAGCCAGCAAAGCTGGCGGCGATATCGCCGCCAGCTTTGCGCTCAAGCATTACATCGTCCGGACTAGTTGGCTGATAGGCGAAGGCAAAAATTTCGTTCGGACCATGCTGGAGCTTGGCCGAGCAGGTACCGCGCCTAAAGTTGTCAATGATCAAATCGGCCGCCTGACATTTACCACTGAACTGGCGCGTGCCATCTACCATCTACTATCTACCAACTGCCAGTACGGTACTTACAATGTCAGCAACGGTGGCGAACCGGCTAGCTGGGCCGATATTGCCCGCATCATATTCCAAGAAGCAAGTTTAGATGTGCAGGTTACGAATACCACGACCGCCGAATATCTGACGAGTAAACCCCAGACCGCTAAAAGGCCGCTTAACAGTACCCTGGACTTATCAAAAATTGAATCGACGGGCTTTAAACCTACGGATTGGCATGATAACTTAAAAGAGTATTTGAACTCAACTTAAGTGTATTACTAACATTTAGGTATTACTATTGACTTAGGTATTACCTTTTGATAAAGTATTACCATGACATATCGTACTACTCTTACACGCAAGGGTCAGATGACAATGCCTGCCTCTTTTCGTAAAAAGCTGGGCATCAAACCCGGCGAACAACTGATCGTAGAGATGCGTGGCAGTAGCGTTGTTGTTAAAAAAAACGATTGGCAAAAAGGACTGAGTGAGCTGCATAAAAAAATCGCCGCTCACATGAAGGCGCACAACCTAAAGCCGCTAAGCGACTCTCAGCTGCGTAAGGCTCGCGAGCAAGCCTGGCTAGACGCGGCAGCACACCGTGTTAAGCGAATGAAAGAGACATGAAATCTCTTGATACCAGTGTAATTTTGCGGTTCTTGCTTAATGATCACCCCGCACAATCCCCTGCCGTCAACAAATTAATCGCGTCTTCTCCGCCAAACAGCTTTTATGTATCAGATGTCGCTATTGTAGAGGCGGTTTGGGTAATGCAAGGGCATAACTACATTATCCCCCGCTCTTTTATAGCCGAGGCTTTAGCCAAACTCACTGAGACACCCCAAATTAAATGTAACAGAGATCTAATATATTCAATTATTCCGATTTACTTATCGCTTCCATCTTCAGTATCGTTTACTGATATCGCGCTGGCTGCCTATGCCAAGCTGACTAATAATAAACCTCTGCTCACTTTTGATAAACAGTTGGCCCGCAAACTCCCTAAGCTAGTAGAAGCCATTTAACAACAGCCCTTATTATCTTCGATTGGGGCTGTGGACTGGGGACTAAGGACTAGGTTACTATTGTAGTCATGCGTGGAATAGTACTCGCCGGCGGTTCAGCTACTCGCCTCTATCCTATTACATTAGCTAATAGTAAGCAGCTTTTGCCTGTGTATGATAAGCCGATGGTTTACTACCCGCTGAGTACACTTATCAATACCGGTATCCGTGAAATTTTGATTATATCGACGCCGCAGGATTTGCCGCGTTTCAAGCAGCTTTTAGGCGATGGCAGCCAGCTTGGCTGCAGTTTCTCATACAAACAACAGGATGAGCCGCGCGGGTTGGCCGATGCTTTCATCGTCGGTGAGCAGTTCATAGGCGGCGACAAAGTCGCGATGATTCTAGGCGACAATATTTTTTATAGCAGCACCCTGGAAGAAAACCTCAAAAATTATACTGACCCTGATGGCGGCATAGTTTTTGGCTATCAAGTGGCTGACCCGGAACGCTACGGCGTAGTAGATTTTGATGCGAATGGCAAGGTTACCTCTATTGAGGAAAAGCCGGCCGAACCAAAATCTAACTATGCGGTCACCGGTTTATATTTTTACGACAATCAGATTATAGAAATCGCCAAAGGCCTGAGACCAAGCGATCGCGGCGAAATTGAGATTACTGACATTAATAACAGCTACCTAGAGCAAGGTAAGCTCAAAGTCAGCTTACTCGACCGCGGTTCGGCCTGGTTAGATACCGGCACCTTCGCCAGCCTGAATCAAGCAGCCCAATTCGTGCAGGTAATCGAGGAGCGCCAAGGAGTGAAGATCGGCTGTATTGAAGAAGCCGCCTGGCGCCAAGGTTTTATCGACGATGACCAACTGAGAAAAATGGCCGAACCATTGCAAAAATCCGGCTACGGCCAATACCTTTTATCTCTTATTGAGAATAAGAGATAGTTTGCCTCCTATCACAACTGTCTGGAGAAATTATTTTCAATTTTTAAAGTTCTAGATTCAATCTCTCTTTAGCTTTCAATCTTAGGCTGACAATCCAAAGTGTAAACAATACTGTAAATTGTACGCCTCTGTCGACAATCGCGATAAGCAATATGTCACTTACAGAAAATCCCAGAACGCTTGACGAAAAAAGGTAGATTGCCTCTTTAACACCCAAATTCGCTGGGGTTATGTTGATAAAAATGGTCAATGAGCCAAGCACGGTAAACAATAGCAATTCCGGTATGCCTATACTTAAATGCACCGACTCAATTATTGCCCAGTACATGAATGTAGCCAGCAAGAAGTTAGCGCTCACCAAACTGATCAGTCTAAGAATCAGCCATTTGTTTGAGACGATCTTTGACCAGCCATAAATTACGCGGAAAAAGCTCTTAACTAGCCAGCTTTTACTTTTAGCAACTCGGTCTTCTTCACTCAGCGGAAACCTAATCAAGCTAAGCGCCAATGAGACAACAAACATCAGGCTGAAAACGATAGTTAGTACCAAGTACTGAGCACTATATTGGTCTCTTAAAAAATAAAGCGCCACCAGCCCCATGAAAGAGTTGATAAGGAGCACAATCACGTAATTACCAGATAGTGTCGATATGAATTCGCTATAAGGTAGCCCGTGCTTTTTTTTAAGGTAGAGCGCCCTGATTCCGAAACCAGTACCTGCCGGCGCGAAAAAATTTCCGATTGAGGAAATTACCGATACGTATAGGGATTCACTAACGGAAATAAATTTATTAAAAGGTTCCAAAATAAATTTAGTAAATAATCCGTTAGTAAAGATACCGACAAAATTAGCCAGAACAATGATGCCTAAAAGATAGATGTTGATTTCTAATAGCGGCCTGAATCTCTCGGTGTTGAAAACGAAGTATAATGTGAAGACTACAGCGACAAAGGCGGTAATAAGCAAACTTGTTTTTTTCCCAAACAGTTTCATCAGTCTAGTATACAAGTAAATACAGGGAGGATTTTTTATATGCTCAGTTACAATCCGCCAAGATACCTATTCAGACGCTACAGCTTACTACGAAGGTTAGAAAAAGACCATAGCTTTTTAGAAATTGGAGCCGGTAATCTAAAACTTAGTAAAGAGTTAGCAAAATACTTTGATAATGGATTACTGATAGATTTTGAACCCGGAGTTGAAAGAATTTTTGATGATTTGCCGCCTAAAACCAAAGATAAGTTGGACCTAAGAATTGGTGATTTTTTAAAGATCAAACCCAACAAAAATTTTGATTGTATCGTTGCCTGCGAAGTAATGGAACATATTAAAAATGACAAAAAGTTTCTAAGCCGAGTCTATAGGATGCTTAATGATAACGGACAGCTGATTATTTCTGTACCGGCACGGAAAAGATACTGGACAATTCATGATGAAGTTGTCGGCCATATACGACGTTATGAAAAAGAGCAGCTGTTGGAACTTGCCCAAAAAAGCGGGTTTTCCAGCGCCAAGGTTTATTCATATGGTTTTCCTTTTGTAAATATATTGAGGCTTTTTAGGGCTATCCATGGTAGAAGACAGTATAAAACCAAGTCTAAGTGGACAAAGGCTAAGCAGACTCAAAAGAGCGGTATTGGTCAAATTCCCGCTAAGTACAACATGCTCGGGCTGCTTCTGAATAAGTATACTTTTTATTTACCCAATTTGATTTCCAGATTATTTGAACGTTTCGATCTTTCGGAAGGCTACATCCTAGTGGCAAAAAAATAGTTTTTTAGTTAATTTTCGTGCGTTTTTTGATAGATACTTAGTAATTTCGCGTTTCTGGTCGAGATAGCAAATTTGCCTCCCGGCTCGAACTTCATACGGGCGTTTTTAGCAAATTGCGCCATATCAAACTCGCCTTCGATAATCACTGTTAGTACTTTTTCTATTTCAAGTGCCAAATCCTTGTCCAAGTTCGAGCTAGTCAGTCTTTGCATGTCCCGTCTGCCGGGGATTACCTTGCAATCCAATATCGGGTTTTTTGATTGCAGAAGCCAGCCGTCTATCTTATCCTCAATCAGTTCAGGAATGGCGAACTGTTTAGTGGCGATAACGGGTGTGCCGCAAGATAAGGCGTCAAGTATGGCCATCCCAAAAGTATCTTCTTTGGTCGGCGAGATAAACACATCAGCCGGCATGAAGAATTTGCTGTAAATCTCCCGCTTTGAAAATTGGGGTTTATACAGATAGGTATTTTCAAGCTTATACCTATTAAAGACTTCGTGGGCGTCGCTAGATACAATGTGCAGTTCGAGAACTTTGGGAGAATAGATGCTGTTTATCTTTTTAACTGCCGACAGCAGTTCCTCCAAACCCTTCAGGTACGCTTTGTTGCCAACGAACAGCAGTTTTAGACAGCTTGGTTTATCGGATATATAGCTGTAGTCAGGCTTAAAGAGATTCGTGTCTAACTTAGTCAGTGCCGGGTATACAATCTCCACTTTTGAGGCGATTATTTTATAATTATTCGCTAATAATTTCTTTAATGATACCTGCGCGGCTCTGCTTAGGCAGATAATTCGCTTGCAGTTACGGTCTTGCAAAAAAGTATTCACTCGGCGCAGTTCTTTTTTGCCTCCGGTAAAACTTACCAGGCTAGCGGCATGTTCGATATCGACCACAAACGGCTTTGAAGGCGGATTTTCATCAATGATATTGATGTACTGGTAAATATTAATGCCAGAATCATTGTCCTTAGCAACGAAGAAAAATTTTTCAAAAAAATGTATTAATAATTTTCCAAAGCTAAAAAACCTGATTTTCAAGTAGACGGGATAAAGTTTAGCCAGATTAGTTTTTGCGGCAGGCACAACGTACCGCACGCCTCTTGGAGGATGTTCGGCCAATGATTCGTATATTTTATGAAGTGGTTTGTAATTACGATAAACCAATTTAACCTTCATAGCTTTTGGATAATCGCGCCTAACTTTTTGCTTATAACCCCTGCAGAATACTCGGCATAATATAGATTGTAACCTTGTTTTCCTATACTTAGCAGTTTGCTTTTATTATTGAATGCCCACTTTATAGTATCTGCCAGAGCCGGCGGATTACCTTGCTGGACCAGCAAACAGTTCTGTTTATCCTTAAAATCTTTCATGTTTTCTATTCGCCCGACAATTACTGGTTTTGCCATAGCTAAAAACTGGTATGTCTTGCCGGTCACTACACGCTGAGCTTGGCCCGTATTGCCGAACGGTCCCCCCAAGCATATATCCGACTGCGCGATATAATTCGGCAGTTCATGGTAAGCTACCCACTCCGAGTAGGTTACATAATTACTTAACTTGTTAAGTTTTATGAAGTCCTTAATCTTCTTTACCATGGCAGGGTCCCCGCGGCCTCCTATCAGTGTAAAATGTATGTCATTCAATTTTTGCTGTCCTCCCATAAGACTGATTGACTGGAGTATTATGTCCAGACCGTGCAGCGGCAGCATGTTGCCAAAGAAAAAAACATTAAGCCTCTTGTTCCCCGCTTTTCTGCTCATCGGGAAAAATGTCTTCTCATCAGCCCCTACCGGTACGACTGATATTTTCTTGGGAGATGTTGAATAAATTATGGATGATAACTCGGCGTGGGCTTCAGTATCCTCCAAGACTATGTCCGATTTTTTCATAACCCATTTCATATACCGGTCGATTATCTTTATCCAGAAAGAATTTTCGCTGATTTTTTCATGCTCCTTCGTAAGCCAGTCATGTAAATTGATAAACTCGTCGAAAATAATCTTTTTACCAACCATCGAAGGATAAAAGGCCCAGAAAATTTCATGCGCTCTAAATCCTACGACGAATATTTCAGGCTGATACTTTATTCTGGCTTTTATCAATTTAACCGGCACTTCAATGTATCTCAGAATATTCCGGTACCTGTTTTTAACTACGAACAAATCGATCCCTTCGATTCTGGAAAGCGCCTGCACCAAAGTCAGTGTGCGTATGTATTCGGGGTCTTTATAACAAACTACGTAGCAGACGCGCCTTTTCATTCTTTAGTTTTTTCAAAACGCTGTCGTTTTAGATGCTCCAAAATTTTTTCTTGGTTATTCAACATCCGACTTAACATATCAGCTACTAGACCGAGAGCCCAGAAAATAATGCCCATAGTTACTAGGTAAGCACCGGCAAATCCCAAGAACTTATATGGGCTGAAGCTGCCTGTTGCTATCCAGTGTCCAACGAAAAAACCTAAACTTAATGTGCCGATCCCAAAAGGTATGAATCCCAACCATCCAAAGAAACGCAAAGGCGCAAAATCGCGGTACGAGCGCAAGATACTAACAACACTTACAGCAACGTAGTGGAACATGCTTTTTACCACACGGGACTTCCGCCCAGGATAGTAAACAACCTGCACTGGAACGGCCTTTATCCGCAATCTTTTCATAGCCAGGACCTGGAACGATTCCTGAGTATAGGTATGGACTGTATCGGTGTTGAGTGCAAACAGGGCTTTGCGATTATAGGCCCTGAACCCGCAGGTTACATCGTGAAACTCATGGCGGCTTAACCGGCTAACAACCTTAGCACCCAGCCGGTTGCCGACATATTTACCAAGTGGCATGTTTTTTGGCCGGCGGTACTTTCCGGATTTGGCATCACTGAACCTATCAGCCGCTACAAAATCGGCATCATTGCTAACTATTGGCCCAACCAATTTCGGTATGTCTGCCGGGTCAAACTGCAAATCGCCGTCGATATTCACCATCACATCTGCCTGCCGCGCCAAGGCGATCTCTACCGCCTCGCGGAAACGGAAAGCCAGCCTTTTCTGGTCGCCGTCACGCACCACACTGGCTCCGTGTTTGATGGCAACACCAGCCGTGTTATCGCTGCTACCGTCATCAATCACCCACTTTTCGACTTCAGAAATTCCTTCAATTTTCCGGGGCACACCATCGAGTACTTTCCCTATGGTCTCAGCCTCGTCTTTACAGATTGAAAGGACTAATAGTTTCATGATTAATCGTCACCTAATTTTAGCAGCTATACAGAGGTATGGGTAATTCTTAAGATATAATATCTCCGACATGCCCAAAAGAAATCATAGCAAGCTACTGCATTGGCTTAAGACTTCGGTTTGGGCTTTCCCGGTTGTTCTGGCACTCATTTTCATAGTCTTGGCGGCTTTTAAAATCAGTGGCACCTCAGTTGGAATCTACCATAAGACTTTATATGGTGCTCAGTCCGAAGACCCTGATTTGTTATACGGACGTCCAAAAACAATTCGCTCTGACGAATGGCTCAGTGGAACTCAAATAATAATATCTCAATCTAAAAATGGTTTCCCAAGATTTAATAAAGATTTGGGTAGTGGCCGTGATGTGTCCCTGTTGGCTGAGGCCCCGTCCTGGGATTGGCCAACGATATTCAAACCCCAGAACTGGAGCTTTTTTGCCTTGCCTCTTGAGCAAGCTTTCGCTTTAAAGTGGTGGTTTTTGATGTATCTTTTGGTAGTCAGCTGTTACTTCTTCGTATTGCGTATTCTGACTGATGAGAAGTGGTTCGCAATTCTGTTCAGCTTGGCTATCGGTTTATCGCCGTTTCTGCTCTGGTGGTATCAGACCGCCGGTTTTTTATCGCTCGCCTACGGGTTGCTGGCAATTATCCTGTCCTTGCGAATTATCAACAATGAACCGGTCAGATTTTTAAGAAACAAAAAGCTCAGCAGCCTGCTTCAGGTGATGGCACTGACTTTCGTCATAATTTGTTTTGGGTTGATTTTTTATCCTCCTTTCCAAATACCGGTGGCGATTGGTGCGACCTTTTTTATCTTAGGCTACCTACTGCAAAAAAGGTCTGATGGAAAAATCACCTGGAGACAGTTGGGCAAGCGAGCTGCCGCTTTACTTACATCAGTGCTTATCGCGGCCGTAATCGGACTGCTTTTTATCGGTACGCACAGTGCGCCGCTTGAAGCCCAGACCGGTTCCGTCTACCCAGGTAAGCGCTTAACCGAAGGTGGCAATCTCAAACTGCTAAATGTTTTTGACAGTTTTGTTATGCCGTTAGAACAAAGCACAAAAAGAGCCGGCCACTTTATTACCAACCAAAGCGAAGCCTCGAATTTTATTCTGTTACTTCCCTTCTTGCTTTTGCCCGCTGTCTTTCTTATGGCACGCCAGTGGCGGAAAAATCGCCGTGTCGACTTTATTTATTTGTCTCTGCTAATTGTTTCAGCTTTGCTGTTTATCAGAGTGTTTACGCCGTACGGCGACGCGCTTTTTAAGCTATTGCTTTTGCACCGTGTGCCGAATGAGAGGATGATTATCGGCTTTGGCTTCATTGGCCTGATCTTTATGGTATACACTCTCAAAAAAATTCAGGAAGCAAAAATCAGCTTCAGAAATCTATTACCGTTAGCCAGCGGCTATAGCCTGCTTTGCTTCGGCGTGCTCTTGGCAATTGGGGTATACATAACTCGCCACTACCCGCTGTTCGTCCACAATATTTTGATAGTAGCGATCTTGGCTGCCGGTTTTGCGGCTTTAATAGGACTACTGCTGCTTAACAGACGGCTTTTGTTCGCCCTGGCATTCCTTGGTTTTACTGTCTTCAGCAGCTTCTGGATTATGCCTCTTTACCGTGGATTAGGCGAGCTGACCGATACAAAGGTCCTGTCCAGGATACGGGCTATCTCAACGCCCCAAGACAGCTGGGCGACAATCGGCGAAGACGCGATATATTATGAGAATTTCGCGTTGCTTGCAGACAGAAAATCGTTGAGCGGTACCCAAATATATCCGGACAACGCGTTTTGGGAACGATTCGTCGGTCAGCAATATGAAGATGTATATAACAGGCAGGCGCACGTTTTCTTTAGTGACTCCGGTAACTTCCAAGAGCCGGTACGAGTAGGTGCCGCCAGAAACGCGCTGTTGGTAAATTTTAACTGTAGTCAGGGCTTGAAAGATGAGCTTGACTTCGTCTTATCCGTCCACCCACTCGATGAAACTTGCGCCAAGCTAATTGAAACAGTTAGATACCCCCAGGCAGCCTTTTATCTTTATCAAATTGTTGAGTAGGTCTGCCATCTAATTGACTATGTTCAAAAAGCTAAGGTTTTGCTATACTCAATAATCACAAAACCCAAATAAAAAATGAGCTATAAACGAAAGTATAAGAAGTTTTTTTTGATACGCGGGCCTAAGATATTAATCCCGACAATAGCGGCAGTCGTTCTGCTTTTGTTTGCCGGGCTTGAACTGACAAACGCGGTTGATTTCATTAATAAGACACAGCCCGGTGCTCCCGATGTTACATATCCTGGAAGTGCGCCGGCATCAAGCGATAAATCTTCGAATGAGAAGGTTAATGGATCTGACCCCACCCCGCCTTCGAGCCAAGAGACTGAAACTCCGAAGAGTACCAGCTCTTCAAACCAATTTCTTAAAAGCCCTGATCAAAGTACCTATGTAAATACACACACGGCTAGTTCAAACTCTAATCTACAATCAGTCTGCGTAACCTCGCCAGGCGCAACCTGCGTCATTCAGTTTACCAAAAGCGGTGTAACAAAACCGCTAAAACCCGGCGTTGCCGATAGTTCCGGGTCTGTATATTGGACATGGAAACCGAGCGATATCGACTTAAGCCCGGGCTCATGGACAATAACCGCCAAGGCCACACTGGGCGGTCAAACCAAAACCTCACAGGATGCCATAAAACTGCAGATATCATGATACGAGAGTCTTTAAAAATAGTTGTTATTGTACTAGCAACTACTAACCTGGTTTTTGGAATTCTTCTAACTGCTCGAGTCTCCGCTGCTACTTTCAATGCCAGCCATATTATGAGTGATACCGCCTTTAGAGACTACAATTCTATGAGCGCGGCGCAAATAGATGCGTTCTTAAACAGTTTTTCCAGCAGTTGTATTAGCCCCAACAAGGGTTTTAAGGCGCCGAGTCTTACCGGTTACTCTCCATCTACTGGTTTTACGTATGGTAGTGCCACTACCGCAGGTAGCATTATCCATAAGGCAGCTCAAGTCTACGAGCTGAACCCTAAAGTAATATTGGCAACTCTGCAAAAGGAACAAAGCTTAGTGACCGGCGGAGGGGGTATTTGTAGTGATCCATTCTCCAGTACGGCTAGGAAGCGCTATACGGGAGCTATGGGCTATAACTGTCCCGACGGCGGTAGCTCTTACAACTATTCAGGATTTGAACTTTATAGAATTAATAGCAGTGTAGTTTCAAGCGTTACCGGCACTTGTGTAAATAGCGCTAAAACTGCCGGTTTTTCACGCCAGATAATCGTTGCGACGTGGAAATTAAAATTTAATGAAGAACGCTCTAAAGGAAATGTTGCCTGGGATGTGCAAAAGCCAGGCTGGGATAATTCAGACGATCCACCGACTTGTTACAACGGCTACATGACTCCTGGCAGCCGTGCTCGTGCTTTAAATAGTGGAACAAGTTGTGACCAAGTTTTCTCCTATGATGGCAAGTACACTATAGACACAACTGCTGTGACTATGATGACAGGGGCTACAGCGTCACTTTATTACTACACCCCGCATATTCATGGTAATCAAAATTTCTTTAATATCTTTGTCAGTTGGTTCGGAAATCCCAACAGCCCATGTTACGGCACAGCTAACGTCAGTGGTAATTCTGGCCGTCAGATAATTGCTAATCAGTTCGCAGAATCTGGTGTTACCGACCTAACATTCACCCGTCTCAACAATACAGGTTCCTTTTGCGCCGAGGCTCATGTCTGGAAAAATAATTACAAAAGCTGGGAATCGAATATCGCAACCAGACTTGCCGCTACCACTGCAGCAGGTATGATCGTCAACGCTAACATCAGCGGTGATAGACGAGATGAATTGATATTCATCAAATACAGCGGTTCGGGTGGCAAGGCTGAGGCACACGTGCTTGGTTCTTCATACCAAGAATGGGACTTTCAGGTAGCCACCAACTTGCCGGGAATTACTGCTTCTGATGGTACGTTTGTGGCTGGGGACTTCGATGGTAATGGTCAGGATGAGCTAGCTTTCATTTTATACAGTGGCTCGACGGGTAAGGTTGAGGTGCATAAGTTTAGTAGCGATCTGCGGAAGGCTATCGGGGTGTATGATGTGGCCACTAATCTGACTGGCGTAAGTGCCGACACGGGAACATTTGTCGCCGGTGACTTTCTTGGACGAGGCTACGAGCAAATGCAATATATCCTGTATA
>JBBDKW010000015.1:11657-15467 GCA_040879175.1 Saccharimonadales bacterium (SeqCode) | reverse complement strand
GGCGTGGACTACCGGGGTATCTAATCCCGTTCGCTCCCCACGCTTTCGTGCCTGAGTGTCAGCAACGAGCCAGTAGCCTGCCTACGCCATCGGTGTTCCTTCTAATATCTACGGATTTCACTCCTACACTAGAAATTCCAGCTACCTCTCTCGTGCTCAAGCTTAGCAGTTCAGATAGCGGGTATGCGGTTGAGCCGCACGCTTTCACTATCTGCTTACTATGCCACCTACGCAACTCTTTACGCCCAGTAATTCCGGATAACGCTTGGGCCCTACGTATGACCGCGGCTGCTGGCACGTAGTTAGCAGGCCCTTATTCTTCTGCTACCGTCATAATCGTCGCAGATAAAAGCAGTTTACGACCCGAAGGCCTTCATCCTGCACGCGGCGTCGCTCCGTCAGGGTTTCCCCCATTGCGAAAAATTCCTAATTGCTGCCCCCCGTAGGGGTCTGGGCCGTGTCTCAGTCCCAGTCTGGCTGATCATCCTCTCAGACCAGCTAATGATCATCGCCTTGGTGAGCCTTTACCTCACCAACAAGCTAATCATACGCAGGCCGTTCCTTTAGCGCATTGCTGCTTTCCTCCGAAGAGATTATGCGGCATTAGACCCGGTTTCCCGGGCTTATTCCTCACTATAGGGTACGTTCCTACGCGTTACTCAGCCGTCCGCCGCTCAAGCTTCTCGCTAAAGCTCGTAGCCGCAGATCGTAGATAGTAGATAGTAGATAGGGGTTTTCCTAACTACGACCTACGAGCTACTAACTACTGCTTCGAACCTCGGTGAGAAGCTCGCGCTCGACTTGCATATCTTAGGCACGCCGCCAGCGTTCATCCTGAGCCAGGATCAAACTCTCCATAAATGAACTTGACGTTGATTTGCACTACTCAATTTTCAATGAACGCTTCAAGGGCTTGCTATCCGTCCGCTCTTGCAGCGGGCGAATTGTTCACGATGTCCGGTGCTCTAATATAGTGAGAGCACTTTAAAAGAGAACACCCAAAAAGCTACTTATATGATAGCCCGAATATCAGAGGTAGTCAACCTATTTAATTACCCGTAATAAAGTGTTATAGTATTGTTCCTATGGAAAAAGGTCTAGCTCGGTCACTTGAACCTGAATATGTTAGCAGGACTTATAAAGGCCTTACCGCCGCCTTAAAAGCCGTTTTGATTCCTGGAGTATCGCTAAATGTTACCGGCATAGAAAATATACCAGCTGATGGCCCATATGTTTTGGCATTTAGCCACCACAGCTCTTGGTGGGATATATTGGCATCGGGTCAAGCTGTATACGAGCAGACCAAACGGCCTGTAAGATATATGGCTAAGGAAGATCTTTTTAGAAACCAAGTCTTAGGATCAGCTATTACTGCTCTAAATGGTATTCCTGTAAGCAGGCATGAATATAAGCCTGAACAGGTTAAGAATGCCGTAGACCATTTGAACACCGGTAACGTTGTAGGTGTTGGTGTTGAAGGTACTAGGATATACGGCCCGGAACTGGCTAAGCTTAAGCGGGGCGTTGGAATTATCGCCAGCCTGGCTAATGTCAAGATAGCTCCGGTAGCAATAAGAGGTAGGGAGCATCACCTCCGTAAAAAAAGACCGACAATTACACCACCGCTTGAGGTAGTTTTTGGAGAAATGCTAGAAGTCCCGAATTACTCTGGGCAGTTTGATCCTATGGAACTGTCATCAGACAATTTTCCTCGCGAACTGCTAAAAGCGGCTATTGAAGTGCAAAGAGAATTAAGACAGGGCCTCCAAATAGCCTTGGACGAAGCTACAGCCAGATCAGACAATCCGCCGCGCCAAAAAGATTAATTGTCCCTGCGAATTGATTGGTTTTGCGGGTCGTGAGCTAAAATTATGTCTTTCATCAACGCAGTTCGATCAGACATTAGACCGTGTACTCCCTGCTCCATAACTCTTTTCATATACTCAGAAGTGTCGTTTTCGTGTGACACGGCTGCTGGGTTTTTCCAAGACGACGGCCAGACGATAACGTGAATTCCCAGATCATGAGCACGCTCTATCATGTTACTGCTTACCGCTACATCAGGTACTTGCAGGCTGGTTGCTTCTGTTCTGGTGAAATATGGCTTTACAAATGGAGCAGTAGCTCTGTTACCAAGCCCGAGCATAGCGACGCTACCTAGAGCAGCTAAACTTGTGCATACGTCTTTTTGGCCACCGATTAATTCTGCTGTTTGCCCTGTTCTTTTGTAGCTAAATGCCCCTATAGACACTCGATCTTGCGCATGCAATCTTTCAATTATTTTGGCTGTAGGCTCCACAGCCTCGGGAGTTTTTGGATCGATGAAAAAACGCATATTCGGGAAAGTAACAAGTAGTTCCTCGAGGAGGGGCATTGGCTCGCCACCAACCCTTACCTTTTCCACGACTTCTTTATAAGTCATCGCTTGGATTGCATCTCGCAAAGGTAAGCCAGTTTTCTTGGCTATCTTTTCTTTTCTCGAACCGTGGAAAGCTAAAGGCACTCCATCTTTAGTAGCTACAGTATCCGTCTCTGCATAAATAATCCCGGCTCTATTTGCTGACTCAAAAGCTGCCATACTGTTTTCTTTGTCAGCACCAGCAGCATCACCGCCCCGGTGAACAATAGCAATCGGACCGGGGATGTCATAAAACGGATATTCAGATGCAGGTTTTTCTTTTGACACAACTTACTAAGTATAACACAACTTACTAAAATTTGCAAGCTCTACCTTTATCTAGCAGATGCAACCACTGAAACAAGCACTTAGTCGACAAACTGAAAGACTGCGTCAAACAAACAACTATTAAGGCGAGGACCGAGTCGAGCGATTTCTTTTAAGAGATAGCTAGGAGCGAGACCGCCCTTTAGGGCGTTCCGCAGCCTGTTGTTTGGCTTGACGGGCAGGCTTATCAGCTTTGGTAGTCGTTTGCGAAGTGGTTGTACCTACAGTTTCTTCTTCTTCGCCGTTTTCTAACTTCTCAACGAGAGCCAGGGAGACGACCTTGTCGTTGGCATTCAGGCGCATGATACGTACACCTTGGGTGGCACGACCAAGTGATGAAATGTCTTTAAGACCCAGCCTAATTGTCTGCCCGTTGGCTGATATGATAATTACTTCCTGGTCATCGCCTTGAAGCGCTTTAACACCTACTAACTGGCCGGTTTTCTTATTCACCACAGCCGAGCGGATGCCTACGCCTCCGCGCTTATGAGGAGTAAATTGGCTAACTTTAGTACGCTTGCCGTAGCCGAACTCGCTGATGACGAACATGTATGATTCGCTGCTGACGATATCCATACCGATAACCCGGTCGCCGCTGCGCAGACGGATGCCCCGAACACCTCTGGAGGCCCGCCCCATCGGCCGCGCATCAGTCTCGTTGAAGTGGATGGCTTGGCCTTGGCTGGTCGAGATAATTACCTCGTCCTTGCCGGTAGTCATTCGTATCCATTTAAGTTCATCACCCTCGTCTAGTCTAATGGCTATCAAGCCGGTAGCTCGCACATTCTGGTACTGTTCAAAAGGAGTTTTCTTAATGACTCCATTTACGGTACACATCAACAAGTGGCCTTCGCCGCCGCCATTGGTCTGCTTGCTGACGTTGATAACCGAGCTTACATACTCTTCAGGTTGTAATTGTAGTAAATTGACCAACGCTACACCCTTAGCGTTAAGGCCCACTGCTGGCACTTCATAAGTGCGTATCCTGAACACTCTACCCCTGTTAGTAAAGAATAAAAGATAATCGTGTGTTGAAGCATTTACAACATGCTCGATGACGTCTTCCTCACGAGTCATCATGCCGC
>JBBDKW010000015.1:0-11647 GCA_040879175.1 Saccharimonadales bacterium (SeqCode) | reverse complement strand
GGCTTTTCCGGCGGCGGCCTTGGCGCTTGTAATCAGCTATCGATGTGCGCTTAATATAGTTGGCTGATGTCAGCGTAACCACGACCTGCTCGTCCGGAACTAAATCTTCTTCACTCAATTTACCTAATTCCTGAGCAACTATTTTGGTGCGGCGAGTATCACCAAACAACTTTTTGAGCTCCAGCAGCTCGTCTTTAATAATTTTCAAAATCTTCTTCTCATCAGCGAGCACAGACTGCAATTGAGCAATTAGTTTGACCAGTCCTGTCAGCTCGTTTTCAATCTCTTTGCGCTCCAGTCCGGTCAGCCGTCGCAGCTGCATCGCCAGAATCGCCAAGGCCTGTATATCTGATAGCTTGAACTTTTTAACTAAGTTGACCTGGGCTTCTTCGTGGGTCTGGCTGGCGCGAATCGTCTTAATAACCTCGTCAATATGATCTAGTGCAATCTTCAGGCCCTCTAGGATATGGGCGCGTTCCTGGGCCTTACGCAGCTCAAACTCGGTACGCCGGCGAACTACCGCCTGGCGATGGTGGATGTGTTCGTTGATGATATCTTGCAGCCCCAGCACCCTTGGTTGAATACCATCGACCAGCGCCAGCATGTTGTAGTGGAAGGTGGTTTGAAGAGGTGTTAACTTGTAAAGCTGGTTGAGCATCTTCTTGGGATAGGCATCTTTTTTGAGGTCGATGACAATACGCACGCCGCCGCGCGAACTCTCGTCACGGATATCGCTGATGCCGGAAAGCCGCTTTTCCCTTACCAAATCAGCGATTTTTTCGACTAAACCGGCTTTGTTGACCACATACGGAATTTCAGTGATAACAATGCGATAACGGCCGTCTTTGACTTCTTCGACGTCGGCTACGCCGCGCACCACCACACCGCCCCGGCCGGTGGCAAAGGCGGTACGGATGGATTCTTTACCATAAAGAATACCGCCGGTCGGGAAGTCTGGACCTTTAATGTGCTTCATCAGATCATCCAGCGTAGCTTCAGGGTTGTCGATTTGTTCGACAGTAGTATCTACTATTTCGGCTAAATTGTGCGGAGGGATATTGGTAGCCATGCCGACGGCAATACCCAGCTGGCCGTTAAGCAGTAAGTTAGGCATTCGGGCCGGCAAAACTTCCGGCTCCCGGTGCGTGCCGTCGAAGTTATCTCTAAACGGTACGGTTTCTTTATCGATGTCTTCGAGCAATGCTTCGGCTGCCCGCGTCATCCGAGCCTCGGTGTAGCGGTAGGCTGCCGGCGGGTCGCCGTCCATTGAACCAAAGTTTCCCTGGCCATCCACCAGCATGTAGCGAGTGCTGAACGGCTGTGCCAGCCGTACCATGGCATCATAGATGGCCGTATCACCGTGCGGATGGTATTTTCCCATAACTTCACCGACAATTTGGGCGCTTTTGATGTGTTTGGAGCCACTCCTGAGACCGTTTTTGTCCATGACATATAAAATTCGCCTATGAACTGGTTTGAGGCCGTCTCGCACATCAGGCAATGCCCGAGCCACAATCACACTCATGGAGTACTGCAGATAAGACGTCTCCATCTCGTCTTCGACGCTGCGGTCCAAAACGGTCTTGGAGTGCTTACCTACCGTCGGCAATAAGCCTTTGGCTCTATCGTCCATTAGATGTCTAGGTCCTTGACGAATTTAGCATGGCTTTGGATGAAGTTTTTGCGCATCTCCACCTCTGTGCCCATCAGTTTGCTAAAGATGGCGTCGGCTTTTTCGGCATCCTCGATTCTGACCTGCACCATCACACGGTTGGCCGGATCCATGGTTGTTTCCCATAGTTGGTCAGCATTCATCTCACCCAAACCCTTATATCGCTGAATGGCCGCTCCAGCCTGCTTCAGGCGGTCTTCGTTCTTATTAATTTTGGCGCCTTTGGCTTTACGCTGCTCAATCAGATGATTCAAAATCTCGTCGCGCTCTTCTTCCGAATAAGCATAGTGTTTTTGCTTGCCGACCGTAATCCCGTACAGTGGCGGCTGTGCGGCATACACGTGCCCAGCTTCGATTAGAGGCCGCAAGTGACGAAATAAAAGTGTCATCAAAAGCGTGCGGATGTGGCTGCCGTCAACGTCGGCATCAGTCATGATGATAATCCGCTCATAACGCAGCCCGTTCATGTCAAATTGCTCATCAATACCTACACCAAGAGCTTTGATGAGGTTTAAGATCTCGGTGTTGGCTAGCATCTTATCCAGCCTTGTACGTTCGACATTCAGCACCTTACCGCGCAGCGGCAAAATGGCTTGGAAGTAGGAGTTGCGGCCGTCTTTGGCGCTGCCGCCGGCAGACAGGCCCTCGACGATGAATAACTCGGCTTGGCTGCGGTCTTTGGTGGCGCAATCAGCTAGTTTACCCGGCAGGTTGGCGCCTTCCAGCGCGCCTTTACGAATGATGTTGTCACGAGCGGCACGCGCCGCCTTGCGAGCGCGCGCTGCCAAAAGTCCCTTACTGACAATCTTACGGGCAATAGATGGGTGCTCTTCAAGATAATAGTTTAGCCACTCGCCAATTACCTGCTCCACATAACCACGAATCTCGGGGTTACCGAGTTTGTTCTTAGTCTGGCCTTCAAACTGCGGGTCGGGGATTTTAACTAAAATTACGGCCGTTAATCCTTCACGGACATCTTCCCCCGAGAGATTCTCCTCTTTTTCTTTGATCAGGCCGTTCTTGCGAGAGTAGTCGTTAATAACACGCGTCAGCGCTGTGCGGAAGCCGGTTAGGTGCGTGCCGCCGTCCGGATTGAAGACGTTATTGGCAAACGGCATAACTGTATCGGAGAACGTGTCCGTGTACTGTAATGCAATTTCTACAACAACGTCTTCAATCTGTTTTTCGACATAAAATACATCATCATCGAGCGGTTCCTTGCCCATATTCAAATGACGCACGTAGCTTTCAATGCCGCCCTCAAAATAGAAGGCCTGGCGCTCGCCGGTTTTGTGGTTAAGGATTGAGGTCCGGACGCTTTTTGTTAAATAAGCCTGATGCCGGAGTCGGTCGATGATGATTTCATAATCAAAGTCGGTCGTCTGGAACATTTTGCTGTCCGGATAAAAAGTAATTTCGGTTCCTGTCTTATCGCTTTTGCCGACAATTTTAAGCGGTGTTTTTGGCGCGCCATACTGGTATTCCTGGCGATAAATACTTCCCTTTTGATAAACCGTGGCCGTCAGCTTCTCGCTCAAAGCATTTACCACGCTGACGCCCACGCCGTGCAGCCCGCCGGAAACTTTATAAGTGCCACCACCGAATTTGCCGCCGGCGTGCAGGATAGTCAGAGCCGTTTCTACGCCGCTTTTGCCGGTTTTAGCGTGCTTGTCGGTCGGTATGCCGCGGCCGTTGTCTATAACGGTTATGCCGCCGTCCTCAAGCATCTCAACGTGAACCTGGTCGGCAAACCCGGCTAAGGCCTCGTCGATACCGTTATCAATAAGCTCCCACACCAAGTGATGTAAGCCTTCCGGCCCGGTGCCGCCGATGTACATACCCGGGCGTTTGCGTACCGGCTCCAGGCCTTCAAGGATTTGGATTTGGCTGGCATCATAAACTCTAGCACCTTCTTTTTTATTAATTTTTAAGTCTTTTTTGATCACTAAAATATAAACCCTCTCTTAGGAACTGTCTTAAGGTGTTTCCACTCTGTTAATATTGTACCGAATTTGACTGACAAAGACAAGCTTTTTATGGTGTAAAATTTGTTCATTTATGGACGTGAATTATGAGTTATGAATTAGGAATTATGGGTCTTGACCTTAATTCATACGTCATTCTTCATACTACTTGCGCTTATCAAGCGCTTGTGGTATAATATACATACTGCCCGCCATTCGGGTGTGAGCTTAAACTTTTGAATTACGTCATTGGGATTTACAATAATCTTGGTGGTGTGATCCAAAAGGATTGCAAAGTTTCGCACCTTGATGTTTGAAGCCAGACCCAAAGGAGGGCAGCATGTTCGACTTTTTCCGGTCGGCTCAGTACATGCCTTGCCCCGACTGCGGGGCGTCGGTTGAACAAACCGAGGCAGACGACCATGTCTGTGACTCGGAACGGAGGATCAACTACGAAGCATTCCTGGAGGCGAAAGAGCTCACTAGGGAGTTGGAAGACTACTTCGACTCGCCGGATGGCCGCTTTGCACTCTGGGAAGCTGAACAACAGCGACTCGACGATGCCTAACTGCAGGCGAGAAAGGACAAGCCGATGAAGAAGCGCGGGAAAGAGCTGAAGAAGTTCATCAAGTACAAGGTCCTGCGGCGCAAGCGCCCGCTTGTGCAGCGTATTTTCGACGCCATCCGGCCCGACTAGGGCTTCAACGGTCGCGGAAGCCGAAATTCCGCCTGCTTACCGGAAGGTAGGCATCATGGGGAGGCGCGTTCCCGTCCTTACGCGCCTCCCCTCCCAACCCAGCACCCGGCTGGGTTTTCCCGGTAGTGAGCTTTCGAGATTATTCGACGATACTAGGAGCATCAGCTCGTCAGTACGATGAACAGTAGTTGCAAGAAGTTCAAAATAAGCTAGTCTTCCTGTCGAATAAAAATGCTCGCCTGACGACGAGCTGACTCGAAAGTCTACTACCGGGCTTTTTATTCTACGTAACTTATATTCCCATCTTTATCAATCCGCACAGTGGTTTCCGGGTGTTCACTATCAGCGATATCGCGCTTGATTTTAAACTCACCCACCTTCTCCGAGGCTTCGGTGGGCAGGCCGCTATCGTTTTTTATGGTAGGCATAGGCTCGGGAGTTGTCTGAGCCGGCGCCGGTGGTTCCGGCTTAGCCGGCTCGACAGACTGGGCTCTAACAGATGGCTCGGATGCCGCGGTTGATGACATTGTCCAAGGTGTTGATGTGGCCGGTGCGGTTGGTTGGTAGGCTGGGCCGCCAGACGCAGCTTTGCGCTTGGCCAGCCATTCGTCAAGGAAAGATGAGCCACCCTTCGCTGAAGCTACGGGTGGTTGGCCCGAAGATGGAATCGGCCGTGAAGTCAGTGAAGAGGATGGTGGCCACGATGCCCGATCGGCCTGCCCGGTAGGCGGGCCAATATCGCCAGCCGGCCCCAATGCCGGCTGGCGAGGCCTTGTCTCTAGCCGCTTGAATATTTCTGACTCTACGTTGGCCTTGGGACGGCCGTATTTGGCGGCTGAGAGCTGTTTTAAGGCATCTGACAACTGTTTATTGGGCTCGCCGAGCGGTGGCAGCGTAGCCATGGAGAATGGTTGCACCGGCACGCCGCCTATCATCATCCGCACAGCGGTGTTGTAGTTTGGCAAGAACTGCAAATCGTCGAGCTGGAAAACCGGTGCTAGCTGCTTGGATAGAAACTCGGCGTCTTCGGTGCCGACACGGAAGCTTACCACCGTGCCGACGTTGCCGAACACTGAGTCGCGAATTTCCTCCTTAAGCTGGGTGCTGAACTGATTGGCGACAATCAGATTGAGGTGATATTTGCGCGCCTGAGATAAGATGTCGGCAAAGCTATCGGTGGCAAAGTTCTGAAACTCGTCAACATATAAGCTAAAGTCACGGCGGTAGTCTTCGGGCACGTCGGCCCGGCTCATGGCTGCCACCTCGAACTTCATCACGAATATCATCCCAAGCAGCTTAGAATTCAAATCGCCCGTGCGGCCGCGCGAGAGGTTAACCAGCAGAATTTTGCCACCGTCCATGATGTCACGCAGGTTGAAGGCACTCTTGGTCTGGCCAATGATGTTGCGCATCATTTCGTTGCTAAGAAAGGCGCCGAATTTGGATACGAACCAGCTGGTGACCTCGCCGTATTCGTTGCTACGCTGGCTTTGCGGAATTTCTTTGCGCCAAAAATCAATTACGTTTTGATCTGTTACGTGCTGGAGTTTTTGCTCAACATAGGCCGTGTCGCGGAAAAGTTTGGGAATATCGACGAAGGTGCCGCCCTCGGGTCCGGCCATGACGGTCAGGGCCGCGTTACGGAAGATGTGTTCGTAACGCGGCCCGATAATACCGGTGCGGCCCGGGTCGTAGAGCTTATAAAGCATATTGATGGCTTCCTGTATTAAAAAGTCGCGCTGGTCCGGCGTCTGGAATTCAAACAGATTCAATCCCAATGGGAAGTCCATATCGGCCGGGGAGAAGTAAATAACGTCCTCTGTGCGCTCTTTAGGGACCATAGAAAGCAATCTTTCGGCGGCGTCGCCGTGCGGGTCCACAAAACAAAATCCGCGCCCTTCCAGCATGTCCTGGAGAGCCAGATTCTCCATAAATACCGACTTACCAGTACCCGTCTGGCCGACTATATAGACATGGCGGGCACGGTCTTCGACGGTTAAACGAATGGCCTTTTTGGCGCCACGGAATAGGTTGTAGCCCAGCAGTAGTCCTTCTTCAGGTACGTTTCGCGGTCCATCCACCTGTTTGGACGGCTGGCGTTCAAGCTGGGATGTCGGGATGTTCTGCTGATCTGGGAAGTGAAAAAGCGTGGCTAGCTCGGTAGCGTTAAGCACGTTGCGGCTTCTTTCCTGCGGGAAAAAGCGCAGAATATAAGCCGTTACGAAGCTGTCAATATCTTTAGCCGGCATAAATTTAAAACCGTTCTTACCCGGAGCATCGTACAGCGAGAATGTCGCGACAATGTTATTGAGGATAGTTTGGGCACGGTGCGTCAGATTAGAGCTGGCGACTATCCGGATTAAAACCTCATAGGCTGGCTGGCGGGTTTTATCTTCGATGGCCTCGACGATTGATTGGTCCAGCGAGCTGATTTCATGCGGTTTTTCCACCTTAGCAGTTTCTCCAGTCTCCGGCGGTTTAGTCAGCGCCGTAAAAATCTGGGCTGTCCCGCCAAGTGCTTTGTCCATCCTACCGGAACTTTTACCTGTGCGTTTACGATCGGCCTCAGCCTTGGCGGTTTTACGCCAAGCGTCATGCGCCGGCCGCAGTAGTATCTGTATGCCGGCACCATCTTCTTTGTCGAGGGTCGAAAGCGCATTAAGCAGTGCCTGCATGGTATCACGCTTAATATCTTGGTAGGTGGCTATCGGATAGACATAGTTCTCTTTAAGAACCATCTCACCGCCCATGGTGCCGGTGATCCGCCCTACTGGGCTGAAGATGTTGTGCTCGGCCACTTCTTCCAGCTTGGCTGTCGGATAAGCGCTGATGATGGCCTGCTCAACCACGCTCAAAAGGGGCACCGGTACGGCCGCATAGAAGTGCACAAAACCCTTATTGGCGATAATTTCCAGCGCGATGTGCCTTTGGCCGTAAAAACGGGCCTTAAAGCCCTTCAGAGCGGTGCTGGATAAAATACTGTAGAGGGTAACCGCGCGAGAAATATTCTCATCGGCCACATCGCGTTTGTCGCGTCCGGAGGCATCGGTGTCATCACTGATAGGTGGCAGGTGGATGAGCAGCGGTACCATCTTAAGTCCGCGCTCATAATTCTTTTGCTCGCGGTACAACCGCCTGATGTAAACATAAGCAAAAGCAAAACCGGCACCTACAAGTGTCAGAAAGGCAGCTAAAACAAGCAAAATAGTCACTAGATAACTCCTTGTTCAGCGTTCAGCGTACAGCGTTCAGAGTTCAATAAGCTTTCAACTGGCAATTTACAGCTGCTAATTGAGAGCTGTGAATTTGTTGTGAATTGAAAGCTGTAAGTTTTGAATTGCATGTTTATGCTGCGGCTTCGTCTGTTTTAATAATTTTGTTGAAGCGTTTTTGTATGTAATCGGCCTTGGCCTTGCTCATTTCTTTTTTCTGGCGATGAGGGTCGTCTTGTGTCTTGGCGACAATCAGTTTGGCTCGCTCAATCCACTCTTTTTCAATCAGATCGGAATCGTCGGCTTTCAAATCGGCTGTGACAGGAGAAACCGGCTTGGCCGGGGCTTTTTGATCGGCTGGCGGTTCGGTTGGAGCAGCCGGCGCTTGTGGCAAGGCTGGCGCATCTGTTGTAGCCGTGCTTCCGGGCTGCGGTGCTCGTTTACCGACTCCGGCCTCTTGCGCGGCTGGCCGCTGTTTCTCAACAGCTCTTTCTTCAACCTGCTCACCTGATTGATTAGGTACCTCAGATTGAGGCGGCAGCTCGAAAGTAGATCCACCTTCGTTCTTCATACCTTCATTATACTAAGCTCGCCTGCTACTGTAAAAAAACAAACCGCCTAAAACCAAAAGTAATATAAGCCCGTCCACCCAATTGAACGATTGCGAGCTGCTGAGCATCAGCAGAAGCACGATAAATACGCTGAAAATTATGATTCGGCCGCGGCTTTTTGGGCTCAATTGGCCTTTCCTCAGGTAGATTAACAGATGACCGAAGCTCACCAAGAAAACGAAAAGCACCGCAAAAAATACTAGCGCGAAACTGATATTGTTAATCGGACTGGTCATTCCTATTAGTAGAATTAGGCCTAATAGACTAATTACAGAGAAAAAAAGTGACAATTTGACTTTACCGGCACGCGCCATTACTAATTATTATTACACAGTAAAACGCTCAAGGCTTTCAGCTTGAGCGTTTTTACCACGATCTGAATTGAATTAAAAATGGAGTCAAGGACGGTAAATGCGCCCATTTGTAATTACTTAATAGCGCTTACCGTCCCATGACTTTGACTGACCGCTCTCGCCGCACTTTCGCGCGGTTTGAGCGTCATCCGGGCTTCAAACTCTACCGGCCCGTAATGTAAGTTTTTATTTTCGCTTACTGCTCGAAGCATACTACACTTCTTATGCTTAGTCAACAATCATCTATTGTACTTTACACAATACTAAACTGTACATCTGGCACTTATGCACACCTATTTTTCTACAACGAATTCTTAATTTTTCACTATTCTGAACAAAACCCAAACAATTTTTTCTCCATTTTATGACATATTCTCATAATTTAGCCTACTCGCTACACCCATGGTTTTGTCTTAATTATGACAGCAAATATTTGCTAAAATGAGCCGGCAATTTAATGCAAAATCGAACAAAAAATTATAATGGCTTAGCGCGTTCCATAAGCATTTTTCTAAGCTCAAAGAATCGTACAATGTCGTCTGCTTCGTCATAGAAAGTTTGATGTGTCATGCGCCCGTGTGAATTATATTTATTCACCACCGCCCTTTTTTTGTCGAAAATCATCAGATCGCCGGCTGGGAGTCCCGAATCTTTGAATTCTAATCTGTTAACCAGATAGATCTCTTCACCACACTTTGGTATATTTACGTACTTATAATGCTCAAGCTCCCACTCGATATAGGGCTATACGGCTCCTCAACTATATGAATTCTTATCAGTCTTACCCCTTGTTCAAGCTTTTTTCGACAATCTTCGACCCATTTTGAGTAATCTGCGGCTTTAATTAGGTTAATACTGCGCTTTTTATCACCTTCGAGCCAATAATCAAGCGACGGCCCGGCATCTTCACCATAATAGTCCTGCAGAACTTCAACCTTAAACCATTCATTTTGCACTTCACTCCACCATTTTTGCCATAAACCGTTCGCTTGTTCACGCGGTAATGTCTTCATTAGCTGAATTATACGTTAAAGCGAGCCACAAGAATTTGAATGACTTGAGCTAACCGAGCGAGAGCCGAGCGAAAATAAAGGCGAATCGAGCACGTGCTGCGCACCGCGCGCAGATTCCCTTTTTTTGAGCGAAAGATCGACCATCGCGTTAGCGAACCGTCATGAAAAGTCTTTGTGGCGAGCGCCATTTATCCACAGGCACGATCAAAAAACCATAAAAATCTTGTTGACAAGCTTTTATAGGTAAATATAAGATGAGGATGGCACTTGAATAAAAAAAGTGCTCAAAACAAAAATGATCTGAAACAACGGCTTCCTCGCAAGCCGTTGTTCCATGAAAACCAATCTAATAAAAAGTCCGCAAAACCAAACTCCAAAACCTCCAACAAATCTCCAAAACGCCCGGCTAAGCCGGGCGTTTTGCTTTTTGCCCTGCTAATTTTTATAAGCAGCAGCAATTTTTCTTTTGGCTGCAAAGTGCCAAAATTAATTCATGCCTAGTAGTGAGCTTTCTGGAGTGTTCTGCTACGTGTATGTTTTGTTCTCGTCCGCAGCCGGACATATATACGTAGGTTTTTCTAACGATTTGAAGCGACGATTGGCAGAACACAATATAGGTTTAAATTTTGCTACTAAGCCTTATGGGCCATGGGAATTAATATACTACGAAGCTCACACAAGCGAGAATGACGCCAAAAGACGCGAGAAATATCTGAAGACTACTGCTGGTAGTCGAGCTCTTAACAGGATTTTAAGAGAAAAATTATCTGTTATGCAAAATTTAAACCACCAGAAAGTCTACTGCTAGGATGGCTGGGAGCGTCAAAAGCATCATTGATTATTCGGGCATGGATAGCCTGCCGGTTGATGTGGAGTGCCACATAACCAGCGGTCTGCCGTCCATAACCATTATCGGCTATGCCAACAAAGCCGTGAACGAGGCCAAAGACCGCCTGCGTGCCAGCTTTGCCAACAGCAGCTTAGAATTTCCCAAAAAGCGTGTGACCATCAATCTTTCGCCGGCTGATTTGCCCAAAGACTCTACTAGCTTAGATTTGGCTATGGCAGTAGCCCTGCTGGCCGGCGCCAAGCAAACTACAGATGAGAATTTTGATAAGGCGGTATTCTTAGGTGAATTGAGCCTTGATGGTTCGTTAAATCCCGTACGAGGCCTGATCGGCCGCCTGCTGGCCGCTAAAAGCTTGCATCCTTCCGTTATATACATCCCTCTATCCAACCTTGAGCAAGCTATGCTGGTGCCCGGAATCGAAATCAAGGCCGCCGGTAGCCTGCGCGATGTATTCTTGGATTTGGCCGCTATCATACCTCTAAAAAGTATCAAAACAGGCGGCGGCAAGATGGCTAAACATCAACCAATGAAGCCGGAAATTGATTTTTCGGAAATTGTCGGCCAGCCGATTGCCAAACGGGCACTGGAAATCGCCGCAGCCGGCCACCACAACATCTTGCTCCACGGCCCACCGGGAACCGGTAAAAGCCTGCTAGCCCGTGCCATGTGCGGCATTTTGCCCGACTTGGACCATTTAGAAGTATTGGAAGTAAC
The DNA here is from genome assembly GCA_040879175.1 of Saccharimonadales bacterium (SeqCode). GTDB lineage: Bacteria > Patescibacteriota > Saccharimonadia > Saccharimonadales > UBA10212 > 2-01-FULL-49-22. Next base: position 561 of record JBBDKW010000015.1, on the reverse strand, counting down.
TCATCTGCACAGCCTGGTGAGCGGCCTGAATAACAAGATAATAACTTCTCGGCCATTCCGTTCGCCGCACCACACCGCCTCTGTTATGGCGGTAATCGGTGGCGGCACAAAACCTAAACCCGGCGAAGCCTCTTTGGCGCACCGCGGCGTGCTTTTCTTAGACGAGCTACCGGAATTCAGGCAAGATTGCTTGGAGGCCCTGCGCCAGCCAATGGAAGATGGCCGGGTGACGATTGCCCGAGTAAAGGATTCAGCTACCTATCCGGCCGATTTCATCCTCGTGGCTACCCAAAATCCCTGCCCTTGCGGCTATTTTGGGACCTCTAAGCCCTGTGTTTGTATGCCCTCGGCGATTGCTCGCTATCAAAAGAAGCTTTCAGGACCGATCTTGGACCGCATTGACTTGCATTTGCCCGTACACGGCGTTGATCACAAGCGCCTGCTCGAGAATAGAGACAGGCCGAGCGAAACTCAAGTTATAAAACTACGAGTGGAAGCGGCTTATGAGAAGCAAAGGCAGCGCTTTGGCGGACCTCGCTTTAACGGCTCGATGAGCAACCG
>JBBDKW010000014.1:0-17679 GCA_040879175.1 Saccharimonadales bacterium (SeqCode) | reverse complement strand
CGCTAAACAAGAAAAAGGGTTACAAAACCAGTAAGTTCACCTCTTGGCTAAGAAAAAAGGATGCCAAACTGGAGCAACCTACAGCTACTGGGATTGATATCGCTATCTCGAGTGCGAATTTTAATGTTCGTTATGGTTATGAGCCCAAGGATAATACTTACCATAGACGGCTGGGTGGTAAAGGCCACCTATCTACCCGCAAGGAAAGGGACGCTGAGCCAAGGCAGATTCATCCGAATGTCGTCATAGTTTTGGTCATGTCCCGCAGCATCGTTGATTCCGGCGGGCATAATGATTACGACACAACTGGGAAGGGAATAGCCTTCATTTTTCAAGACGGAGGAGTAGTAAAAGGGACATGGATAAAAAAATCGCGTGATTCCAACTTCTCGTTTTTGGACAGTGGAGAAAAAAGCCTCTCTCTGAATACTGGTCAGGCTTGGGTAACAGTAGTCGATAGTTCGAGTAAGGTCACTTACACCGCACCACCCAAACCGGCCGCACAATAGACACACCACCTCTGTTCTTGATACAATATTCAAGACTAAAGGCCCCGTCGTCTAGCGGTTCAGGATATCTGGTTCTCATCCAGAAGATCGCGGGTTCGAATCCCGCCGGGGTCACCATTATTAGAATAGTTTTGGGTAATTTTCTAGCTTGCCCAGCAGTGAGCTTTCGCGACTATCGACTCTGTCGATATTGTATCCGCTTTGTAGCGGATAACCGCGAAAGTCTACTGCTGGGCTTGCGCGCTCGTTACAGGCGACTATAATAAACATTAGCCGTGTGAGGGCTCCCTGAGCTTGTCGAATGGGTTCCTCCTCACAGACTATTACACATTCAGGGCGGTAAACTTAAGGTCACTGCCGATCCCTCCAAAGCCATCAGCTTCTGGTCATGGAACGCTATGAACGGTTAGCAGTTCTTATCCGGCAGCTCACCTCTTTAAAAGCCGTTCGCCGCATCTGCAAAACAGATGAATCGGCTTTCTTTTTTTTACATATAATTCTAAAGCTTAAGGGGGATCGAAAATGGAAAACGCAGTTACAATAAACAAAGAAGTCGGCATCGTAGCTTACTACTTCAAAAACGGGCTCAGGCGCTTAAAGTGCTTCCCTAAAAAGATGGAATATCGGGGCAAGGTCGTCGAATTTAGCGAAACCGGCCTGCGCCACCCGACCAAAAAGGGCCAACGCATGATCCACGTATTCGATATGACCGACGGCAGTGCCGACTACCGCCTGGAGTTCGACGCCGCGGCCTTAACTTGGACGCTGATATCGATAGCCGACATGCCAGATAACAGCTTACAATTCACAGCTTTCAACAAATTACCAGCTAGCAATTAACAGCTGTAAATTGAGTGCTGAGAGCTTGTTGAACGCTGAAAGCTGAAATTTGAAAGCTATATATGCCTAATTTACATCTTCCACTCAATAAGGACACGCCTCAAATCCTGCACATCGACCTGAATTCTTGTTTTGCGACCGTCGAGCAGCAGGCCAGGCCGTTGCTGCGGGGAAAACCGGTGGCAGTTACTAATCGCAAGACGCCCAATGCCTGCGTGGTGGCCGCCTCTTACGAGGCCAAGGCATTGGGCGTCAAAGTCGGCATGGGCTACTCGGAGGCCAGAATGTTTGCGCCAGACTTAATTTTAGTCGAGACCGACCCGCCCAAATATCACTATGTTTATCGGGTCCTAGTCGATATAATGCGTTCCTATTCGCCCAATATCGCTATGAAAAGCATCGATGAGGGCATTATTGACTTCAGCGGCACCCGAGAGGTAATAAATAAACGTCCCTTGGCCGTGATTGGCTATGAGATAAAACAGCGGTTGCGCGATGAGGTCGGCGGATGGATGAGATGCAACATTGGCATCGCCAGCAACCGCTTTTTAGCCAAACAGGCGGCTTCTTTGCACAAACCCGACGGGATGGATGTAATTACGTACAAAAACCTCAGGGAGGTACTCTCTACCCTAAAGCTAACTGATCTATTTGGCATTGCCGAGCGTAATCAAGCGCGTTTAAATGCCTGTGGCATCTACACACCGCTGGAGTTTCTGGAAGCTCCTTCGGAACTGCTCAGGCGACACGTGTTTAGAAGCGTCATCGGTGAGGATTGGTACCAACGTCTGCGCGGTTACGAGGTCGACAATCAAGAATGGTCCACCAAAACCGTCGGGCGGCAGTACGTACTCGATGAGATGAAACCTTCAGATCAGTTAGTACGCTCGCGACTGGCGTATTTATGCGAAACGACAGCCATGAAGTTGCGCTATAAAGGGCTGGCGGCCCGCGGCATCTTGGTGTACATACGTTATGCCGGCGGCGACTACTGGTACGACCGCAAGATGTTCAAAAGCAGCTTTTTCTCTAACGCCGAAGTGCTCAGGCGAGCTATGCTGCTCTATAACCGCCGTCCGCCCGTTCGACAAGCTCAGGGCGGCCTGAGCGACAGTCGAAGGCCGCAAGATGATTGGCCGCGCGAAATCGGCGTTACCTGCTATCAACTGAGTTCTTCAAACACAAGCCAGATAAGCCTGCTCGAGGAAGTTAACCGCGAAGTCTGGCTAACCGAAGCCGTAGACTGCATAAACGAACAATTCGGCGAATTTACAGTAACTTATGCCAGCAGCCTGGACGCCAAAAGCATAGTCAAACAAAAGATTCCATTCGGTTCCACCAGATACTTCGAGCTACTCCTTAACCGAGCCGATTGAATTTTTGGCTGATAAAACAGATAATGTAAGGGATAGACATAGGCAACAAATTACAAGGTGGGAAAAAATAAATAATGCTTGGCTTCGGTAAACCTAGAGCTTCTCAGCCAGCAGAGCTAAATACCGAATTTCTGTTGAGCGCCATTGTCGACGGCGTGGTGTTGGTAGGCGAAGATAACACTATTCACCTTTTTAGCCAAGCTGCCAGTTCAATAACTGGCTGGCCGGCTCAAGAAGCCGTTGGTTTGGACTTCCGCAGCGTGCTTGTCATGACTGACGAGCATGGCCAGCCATACCCACCGGAGTTGCATCCATTCGCTCAAGCTCTAAGAACCCATTCCACGATAAAAGATAGCAAGGGGCTCCTGAGCACAAGAAGCGGCAAGCTGGTGCCAATCTCTTTAATTGTTTCTCCGGTAATAGAAGATGTGAATAGTATGGCCACCGGAGTTCTGGGCGTGCTGCGCGATATTACTGCCGAAAAGCTGGAAGAAAACCGCCGCTCGGAATTTGTCAGTACAGCCAGCCATGAGATGCGGACACCGATAGCCGCTATCGAAGGTTACTTGGCGTTAACCTTAAACCCCAGAGTTGCAAATGTTGACGCTCGGGGCCGCAATCTATTGGAGAAGGCACACACCGCCACCAAACAACTCAGCCAACTTTTTGTCGATTTATTAACAAGCGCTAAGGCCGAAGACGGCCGGCTTGCCAGTTATCCTAAAATTATTGAACTTGGCGAAGTATTGGAACAAATCACCGATACTGGCCGCTTTATTGCCCAGAAAAAGGGGCTGGAGCTCAAGTACGTGCTTAGCGCCGGTACTGACGTCAGGGGCGGGCGGGTAGTCAGACCGCTATTTTATGTTTATGTGGATCCTGGCCGTATTCGTGAGGTGCTGCAAAACCTGGTGGACAACGCCATCAAATATACCAACGAGGGAAGCGTAATAGTTGCATTGACCGGCGACAGCTCAGTAGCGCAGGTACAGATTAAAGACACTGGTATCGGCATACCTGAAGAAGACATCCCGCACCTCTTTCAGAAATTTTATCGTGTTGATAACTCAATGACCCGCAGCTTAGGTGGAACGGGGTTGGGATTATTCATCAGCCAGAAGATTATCGAGCTTTATAACGGCCGTATTTGGGTCGAAAGCCAGGTTGGCAAGGGAAGCACATTTTTTATCAATCTACCACGGCTGACGAGCGAGCAGGCATTGCAGATGCAAAAGACCGAGGCTTCAACCCTAAGCCCCTTAGATAATCCGTAGGAGAATTTCACATTTTTCAATTCACATTTCACACAATTATTTGCCATTTTTCATTTTTCAAACTTTATCAGTAATGGTAAGATGAGCATAAGCGTGATAACAGCCTTGTTAAATGGTAAGTGATAGATTAATGCTCAATGCTAAATGGTCAATGTTAAATGCAGCGGCTAAAGGAGCTGCTTAATGTCTAGAGTACTACTTGTTGAAGACGACAATAACCTGCGCGAGATTTTCGAGATGCGCTTGCAGGCTGAGGGCTATGAAACTTTAAGTGCCGCCGACGGCGAAGAAGCGCTGGTTGTAGCCACCAAAGAAAAGCCGGCCCTGATTATTGCCGATGTGATGATGCCCAAACTGTCTGGTTTCGAGATGCTCGAGACACTGCGGGCGGCCCCCGAAATGAATGACGTTAAGGTTATAATGATGACAGCGCTTGGCCAGGCCGAAGACCGTGCTCGCGGCGAAAAGCTAGGCGTGGTAAAATACTTGGTGAAATCTCAAGTCACATTGGAAGATTTCGTACGCGTGGTTCGTGAAGTCCTGCCGCCCGGCGAGCAGACGCAGGCCTCTACGAACACGGCGGATGTGCCAAAGGCCCAAGAAAGTTCAGCAAATAATAAGCAAGAAAGCGAGCAAAGTATGCAAAACGACAATACCAACCCCGCAATGCCACCGGCAGATGACCAATCTGCAGGTGCTAACCCGGTTAGCGGTGGCGACAGCTCAGCTGTACCAGCTGGTGACCCTATGAGCGCTGCTCAGGAGCAAAATGTAGTTAACGACCAAGTTAATGATTTCGCGACCAGCGCACCGGCAGACCAGCCAGCGATGCCGTCAGGGCCCGCACCGGCAGCGCCGCCAGCAGGCGATACTCCTGCAGCTGACGAGCCGAAGCCTGATGAAGGTTCGGCGCCTCCCCCGGCCGCAGTTTAGAACGACCGGCCTAGATTTGTTAAAACGCGCTTCGAACGAAGCGCGTTTTTGGTACAACCACGGTATAATACCTCTGTTATGCACCAGTCCGCACCAGTCGTGGCTATCGTAGGCCGAGCCAATGTCGGTAAATCTTCGCTTTTCAACGCTTTAATCGGACGTCGGGAGGCAATTGTGGCTATGGAGCCCGGCACAACCCGTGATAGAGTAAGCGCCAAGGCCAACTTCAACGCTAAAGATTTTTGGCTGGTTGATACGGCTGGGGTGAAGTCGGCTGAGGATGAATTTGAAATTGGAATCCAGGAACAAATTCAGGAAGCCGCCGCAGCGGCAGAAGTTATTTTAGTTGTGGTTGAAGCCGATGTGCCGGTTGCAACTGAGGACCGCCAAGTGGCCACGATGGCCCTCAAGACCCGAAAACCGGTCATACTGGTCGTTAATAAGATAGATAAAAACCAAAGGGCTGACTTATCGGATTGGCAACGCTTAGGTATTAAATCAATATATGCTACAAGCGCCACTCAAAAAACAGGTGTCTCCGAGCTTTTAGAGGTACTGGCCAACAGCTTACCAAAAGCCAAAATCCCGGAAGCTAAGGACCGTATTCATCTGAGCATCCTCGGTAGACCGAATGTTGGAAAATCTTCACTTTTTAACAGCCTAGCGGCCAAACAACAGGCCTTGGTGGCACCACAGGCCGGAACTACTAGAGATGTCAATCGGTTAACGGTGCGCTTCAAATCGCGCGAAATCGAGCTGGCGGATACGGCCGGTATCAGACGACCCGGACGGATTGAGCGAGGCGTCGAGCACTTTAGTGTGCTGCGATCTGTTGCGGCGATAGAAGAATCCGATATCTGCCTGCTGGTAATGGATGCCACCGAACCAAACACCCAACTCGACCAAAAAATTGCCGGTATGGTCAAAGAAGCCGGCAAAGGACTGATTCTGGTAGTCAACAAATGGGACGCCATTACAGACGAGCAAAATAAGGACGGTTTTGGTGCCCGGGTGGCCAGTTCCTTCCCGTTTGTCCCGTGGGCGCCGTTGGTTTATACCAATGCTTTAAGCGGCCAAAACGTGGCTAAGCTTTATGATTTGGGGCTAGAAATCTCAGAGAACCGTTCTCTGAAGCTTACAACACCGGAGCTTAACCGCTGGCTGCGGCGTACAGTCGACAGCAAAGAACCGCCGCCAATGCGGCGGCAGCTACCAAAGCTGAACTATATGGTTCAAGAAGAAGATATTGATATGCCCAGCTTCAAGATTTTCGGCTCGCACACCAAATTCTTGCACTGGAGCTACAAACGCTATCTGGAGCGTCAGTTTCGTGAAAAATGGCCGCTGGTCGGCACGCCGCTTAAGTTCTGGTTCATAGAAAAGTAGCTCGCCACCAAAAATCTTCGGAACGGTTCGAAAACTAGACGGTCACTCAAACCTCAAAATAGGTGAATCTGCGGGACTCCCTTCGGTCGGCCTAAAGGCTGGTCCTCGATTCTGCCTATTTTCCTCTTTTCGCTCCCTCTGTTTTCTCAAGTTCCTCAGATTTTGATGACTCGCTTAGTCAACCCTGTACCCTATATTCTAAATCCTATATCCTATCTCTATGGCTTTGATTCAGAAAAGACCGTATGTCACCAGCGATGTGCCGGCTTACACGATTGGAGCGACCAGAACATTACTTATTATTGGGCTGGGCAATCCTGGTAAAGATTACGACGATACGAGGCACAATATCGGTTTTGCAGCTCTCGACCATTTCGCTAAGCAGAATGATTTTCCTGCTTGGATAGAGAAGAAGGACTTAAAATGCCTACTAACAATGGCCAACATGGGACAGAATCGAGTAATTCTGTGCATGCCAGCTACTTTTATGAATCTGAGCGGCCAAGCAGCCCAAGCCGTGCAGCGATTTTACCGGATTTACAACCAACAAACTTTGGTGGCCTATGATGAGTTAGCAATACCTTTTGGGCAGCTCCGTACAAGATTAGGAGGCTCTGATGCTGGACATAATGGAGTGAAGTCATTAATACAACACCTGAGCGAGGATTTTGGCCGCTTGCGTATAGGTGTAGGATCTGAGCTAGCTGAAAAAATCGATGCTGCTGATTATGTTCTAAAGAAATTCAGCAAAGAAGAGCAGGCGCACCTGCCGCAAATCTTGCGTGAAGCCAACGCCCTGATAACCGAATTTGTCTTCGGCGACAGGCTGCCTCACGAAACTAGAACTGTTATTTAACCTAAAGAGCTCTGGAGGGGGTGGGCACCGCCAGAGCTCATTACACCCTTCAACCCCACCATCGGCAAAGCTATCTATCAACCTGCTATATAAGCGAAGGTTTAGTGCCGCCCCAGCGCAAGCACTGGGAACGCGCGCGTGAGCACGCCAGCCTGCCCACATTGAATGGGACGTAGAGTTAAAGGGATTAGTTTGCCCAGGTTTGGCCGTTCCAACCCCACCGCTTAGCGTAAGCAATTGCTTATTTGCCTAAAACCGAACTATACTAAGCAACAAAGCCGGAACGACCGATTGGTAAGTGGAGGGTACAACTTACCGACCTGAGCAATCTAACATAATGTTAGTTGGGGGTATAAGGTACAATAAGCGTAATATAACGCTTACGGATTGCAATTTTAGCAAAAAAATGGTTTAGAGTCAATACCAAAAAATATTATTCTATGAAAGTCAACATCCTTAAGCTTAGCTCGCGCAATATGCCAGTCAGCTTGAAGTCTGTTGAACCGAAACCCTCAGAACTTTACTGGGCCGGCACGCCGCTTGATTTAATCTTGTCAAGACCGCGTGTAGCTATAGTGGGCAGCCGCAGCGCTACCAACTATGGGCGTTGGGTAACCCATGATCTGTCGAGTAAACTGGCAAGAGTAGGGGTAGTTGTCATTAGTGGTTTGGCTTTTGGCATCGATTCTAACGCCCACAAAGCAGCCCTGGAGGCCGGCGGCTGCACGGTTGCCGTGTTGCCGTCACCTCTGGAAAAAATCTATCCAGCCTCTCACCAAAATCTGGCCGGACAAATATTAAAAGCCGGTGGCGCTCTAGTCAGTGAATACGCCGAAGGCACAGATGTGCGTAATTTCAATTTTATTGCCCGCAACCGTTTAATAAGTGGACTAACCGATGTTCTGGTAATAACCGAGGCCGCTAAAAACAGCGGCAGCCTGCATACAGCCCGTTTCGCGCTGGAGCAGGGCAAAACGGTTATGGCAGTACCCGGTAACATCAACAGTCCGATCAGTGAAGGCTGCAATAACCTAATAAAAAGCGGCGCTATACCGGTAACAGATGTCAACGACATTTTCTTTGCTCTAAAGATAGAACCGGCGGCTAAGCCGGTAGCTATTGTTAAAGGCACGCCCCAGCAGCGACAAATCTTTGATTTGATTGCCGGTGGCATCAGGGAGCAGGAAGAGTTGGCAACGGCCAGCCAACTGTCGATACCCGAAATCAGCAGCACCCTGACAACCTTAGAGCTTCAGGGCTACATCCGACCGATGGGTGGTGGAGTCTGGACCATAGCCTAAAAGCGGATTTAGCATTGACCATTTAACATTTATTTTTCACTTGTCATTTTTTACTGAGCGGAAATTGTTAATTGTAAATTGTTAAAAAATTGTGAAATGTGAGTTGTGGAATGATAAATGCACATATTATCCGTGTGTTAATATGTGCGTTGTATGGCTAAGAATCTTGTGATTGTGGAGAGCCCGGCTAAAGCCAGGACTTTGGCCCAGTTTTTAGGTAAAGACTTCAATACCCAAAGCACGTTCGGCCACGTCCGCGATCTACCCAAGAAAGAATTGGGCGTAGATATCAAAAAAGGTTTTGAACCCTCCTATCAGATAGATCCGGATAAAAAAAGGGTCGTTTCCGAGCTCAAAAAAGCCGCTAAAGGGCGCACCGTCTGGCTGGCAACCGATGAAGACCGCGAAGGTGAAGCTATCGCCTGGCACGTCTGTCACATTTTAGGCTTGGACCCGGTCAAGACTCCCAGGATTGTCTTCCACGAAATCACCAAACCGGCAATTACTCAAGCTGTCGCCAATCCCCGCGTAATAGACAGCAAGCTAGTAGACGCCCAGCAGGCCCGCCGGGTCTTAGATAGATTGGTAGGTTATGAACTCAGCCCAGTACTATGGCGTAAGGTAAGAGCCGGCCTGTCAGCCGGGCGGGTCCAGAGCGTCGCCGTGCGGTTGATTGTTGAGCGTGAACGTGAAATTAATTCGCACAAACAAGAAAGCACCTTCAAAGTTACCGCCACTTTTGACGCCAAGGGTGCAGAACTGCCTGCCGAGCTTGAGAAGAAGATTAGCCAGATAGCGGACGCCAAATCATACCTGGAGCATGCTAAAAAGGCGACATTTACGGTCGCTTCTATAGAGCAAAAGCCGGCAGTGAGGTCGCCGGCCGCACCCTTTACCACCAGTACGTTACAGCAGGAGGCTGCCCGCCGGTTAGGTTACAGCGTCAGGCAGACAATGAGGTTAGCTCAAAGGCTGTATGAGAACGGCCACATTACATATATGAGAACTGACAGTACTATCCTATCACCTCTGGCTATCAAGGCTGCCATGACATATATCAAAGCAAATTATGGCGCCAATTATGCCCATAGCCGCCAATTCAAGACCAAGGTTCAATCGGCCCAAGAGGCCCATGAGGCTATTAGACCGACCGGCATCAGCAAAACAGCTGCCGGATCAGACAGCCAAGAGAAGAAGCTTTATGAACTTATTTGGCGGCGGCTGCTGGCCAGTCAGATGGCTGCCGCCCAGATCGACAAGACTAATGTCAGGATAAGTGTCAGCGGCCGCGACGAATACTTCATCGCCCGCGGAGAGGTGTTGCGTTTTGACGGTTTCATTAAAGTTTACGGCGGTGGCAAAGAAGACAGGATTCTACCGCCGGTCAAGGAAGGTGATAAGCTCAGTCTCATAAGCATGCTGGCCGGTGAAACATTCAGCCGTCCACCGTCCCGTTTCAGCGAAGCCAGCCTGGTTAAACAGCTTGAGGAACTCGGCATCGGCCGCCCGAGCACATACGCGCCGACTATCAGTATCATCCAAGACAGGGGTTATATCGAGAAGCGAGACATAGAGGGCGAGGTACAAAAAAGTCGCGAATTGCTGTTGGAAAATGGCAAGATAAAAGACCGCCTCGCCGAAGTTGTTATTGGTGCCGACAGAGCAAAACTAGTACCAACGCAGCTGGGTGAAATCGTCACCGATTTCTTACTTAAATACTTCGCTAGCGTACTTGATTACAAATTCACGGCCAAAGCCGAGGCTGAGCTGGACGACATAGCCGACGGCAAGGCTGTCTGGCGCGATATGCTAAAGCGTTTTTACGGGCATTTCCACCCCTTGATCGAGAAGTCACAAGCCGCCAGCCGCACGGAGACGTTGCAGGTCAGGGAACTAGGCAAAGACCCCAAAAGCGGCCTGCCGGTTTTTGCCCGCTACGGGCGCTTTGGGCCGGTCTTACAACTGGGTGAAGCCCCCAAGGAAAAGAGCGCAGAGGCGTCTAAGCCGCGCTTCGCGCCTTTGCCGGACAGGGTAGAGCTCGATAGTGTGACCCTTGAGCAAGCGCTGCCGATGTTTAATCTGCCGCGGGAAGTCGGTAAAACCCGCTCCGGCGAGGTAATCCTGGCTGACATCGGGCGTTTTGGACCGTATATAAAGGTAGGTAAGCATTTTACAAGTATTAAAGGCCACGACCCTCTGAAAATAACAGAGAGCCAAGCTCGTAAACTGCTTGACGAAGCGGCGGCCGCGGCCAAAGCTAAGCAGATTGCCGATTTCGGCAAAATTAAAATATTGCGCGGTCCTTATGGGCCTTATGTGACCGACGGTAAGAAAAATGCCCGTATACCAAAAAATACTGACCCAGAAAAGGTGACAGAACCCGAAGCGGCGCAGCTACTGGAAAAAGTACCGACAACCAGGGGCAGACGATTCAAAAAGGGCCAGCGATTAACGTAGGTTACGCGTTTTCCACAAATTTTCCTCTTTGCCAATAAACTTTCGTAGTAAATTAAACATAAACGGATTGTGCAAAAGCGTCTAATTAATGATACAATAAAATTGTTCAATAAAATAGGCTATTAGCCCCTGTGAAATAGTCCGCAGAACGGAATTTCACGGGGCAACCCCGTGGAATACCGGCAATAGCGGGCCGGCAAAGCCGATTCCACTGAGGTTGACTTTTAAAATCTAAGGTTTTATAATATATATAAACATTGAAGGTTTGATGTAGAGAAAACATATGGACGAAAGTACCACTACTGCGCAACTGGACCTAGATAACATTGTCAAAGATGTTCTAAATACTATTGACCGCGAACGCGAGAGAGAGATTGTCTCCCGGCGCTTCGGGCTATTTGATCGCAAAGAGACTCTCGAACAGATAGGTGAGCTGCTTGGCATTACCAGGGAACGCGTCAGACAGCTGGAAAAGGCCGTGGTCACGCGCCTGACGTTGGCCGGAAAAGAGCTACCGCATATACAGAAGTTCGAAGACACCTTGACGGACCATCTCAAAGAGACCGGGCATGTCGCACGTACCAGCGACCTAGCCGACAAAGTCTCAAAGGACAACCCGAAAATCAGCCAATCCCGGGTGGCATTCTTAGCCCACCTCAGCCCCGGCTTAGCCGTTATAGAAGACAGCGATAACTTTTTCCATTCTGTTGGCCTGGCGTCTAAGCACGCTGAAAAACAAATCCGCGACCACGTGGATAACATCGTCGAGGCCATTAAGAAAATCGGTGAACCAACCGACATTCCGACCATCGCCAAAAATGTCGGCAACGCTGACCACAAGCACGTCGAAGCCTTGGCCGGGATATCCAAAAATGTGGCCAGCCTGCATAGCCGTTGGGGACTGATTCGATGGCCGATGGTCAACCCTAAGAATATTCGCGATAAGATTTACGTGATCCTGCACGACAACAAGAAGCCGATGCACTTCTCCGAGATAGCCGAGTCTATAAAAAAGAGCGATTTCAAGCGCAAGGACGTTACCACTCAGGCAATCCATAACGAGCTTATCAAAGATAGCCGTTTTGTGTTGATAGGACGCGGCATTTACGCCCTTAAGGAGTGGGGCTATAAAAAAGGGACTGTGGCTGACGTCATTACTGAGGTGCTGCGCAAAGAAGGCGGCCCATTGCACCGTGACGAAATCGTCCGCCGAGTGCTTAAAAGCCGCCAAGTTAAAGAAACTACAATTTTGCTTAACTTACAGGGTAAACCCCAGTTCAAGCGAGTAGCCAAAGCCACTTACGCCCTAGCCGAATAATATTTAGTTAGTATGATTCTCCTTCGGAAGAGCAGCCCGAGCGGCGGATTGACTCCGCGCCCGGCACGATGAGAAACCGCTGGTGAGGTTTCTCATGGTTTATAATAGTTAAAGTATATGGCTTTACTGGGTAGGCGTAAAAGCGTTGTGGCGGCACACGACCATACACTTCTAATGCTCGAGGTGCCGCGGACCAACGATAAGAAAGAACTGGCGGCCGAGCAGATGCTGGCTGCCCTGCATGGTATTTTGCGTCCTAAAAAGGAGATAAGGCTATCCGGGACCCTGCAAGAGCTTATCAGCTTGGAAGTTGCCGCCATCGGCCAACGCATCCGATTTTACATCTGGACCCCCAAGCATTTGCAATCCTTCGTTGAGGGGCAAATATACGCCCAGTACCCGACCGTTCACATTTACGAGCAGGAGCAAGATTATGCCGACAGGCAGTTACACCAGACCGTCATTCATACAACCGAACTCTCTTTAATTGATAGCGAAACGCTGCCAATCAAGACTTTTCCCAGCTTTGAAGTCGACCCGCTGGCGGCCATCACAGCTACTTTGGCCAAACTCGATAAAGAAGATGAGGAGATGTGGATCCAGATTATGTGCCGTCCGATATCTGATGAATGGCACCGTAAGGGGACTAAGGCTATTAATCGTATCCGCAACCAGCAAGGTCTTTTCCCGGGTGGGGGCGGGGAACTGGTAAGTTATGCCGCCCAGGCGTTTGCCGCCTTGGCCCGACCACCGGCGACTACCGAAGCCGGGAAAGCGCCGCCCGAGCTATCCGAGCGCGATAAAAGCCGTATTGCCGCTATTGAACAGAAGGGAATCAAGTTGGGATATCAGGTAAAAATCAGGTTCCTTTACGCCGGACACGATCAGCGCACCGCCCGCCTACGTATGCAGGCATTGGTCGGGGCATTTAAACAATTCAATAGCACTAATTTAAATGGTTTTAAGGTTAAATCAGCTATTTTTGATAGAGATAAGCAACTTGAGTACCAGTCCCGTTTCTTCATAGACCAGGGCTATATATTGAATATCGAAGAATTAGCCAGCCTGTTCCATTTGCCTCATACAACCGTTGAAACTCCCAATATCGTCTGGGCGACAGTCAAAACGGCCGAACCGCCGGCTAATGTACCGATCGCGCTGGCCGGGCGCGAGTCCGGGATTAGCCTGTTTGGCGTTACTAACTTTCGCGGCGACAATACCATATTTGGCATTTATCGTGATGACCGCGGGCGGCACATTTACATCTTGGGACAGACCGGAACCGGTAAGACTGGCGCGCTGGAACTGTTGACACTATCGGATATCTACTGGAACCAGGGCTTTGCGGTTATTGACCCGCACGGTGACTACGCCCAACAGGTCTTGAAGTTTATTCCTGAGCGGCGCCTTGATGATGTGGTCTATTTCAACCCGGCAGACCGAGAATTCCCGATTGGCTTCAACCCGATTGAGGTTATAGATCCGTCGCTTAAAGGCCATATCAGCTCAGAGATGGTCGGCGTGCTTAAGCGGTTATTTGCCGACAGCTGGGGGCCGCGCTTGGAGTACATACTACGCTACACCTTGCTGGCACTACTCGATTATCCCAACTCAACCTTGCTTGATATTACACGGATGCTGACCGAGAAGAAGTTCCGACAGGATGTGATCAGCCATATAGGCGACCCGGTTGTCAGAAATTTCTGGATCAACGAGTTTTCTGCCTGGAATGACAGATTTGCCACCGAAGCCATCGCACCGGTACTTAATAAAGTCGGAGCTTTTACGGCCAACCCGATGGTCAGAAATATCATCGGCCAGCCTAAAAGTACTTTTAACATCCGTCAGATTATGGACGAGGGTAAGATTCTGATGGTCAACCTCAGTCGCGGTTTACTCGGCGAAGATAACGCCGGTATATTGGGCGCTATGATGGTTACCAAAATTCAGCTGGCCTCTATGAGCCGGGCTGATGTACCGGAACCCGAACGCCGACAGTTTTATTTGTACGTTGATGAGTTCCAGAACTTTGCCACTGATAGTTTTGCCGTGATTTTAAGCGAGGCGCGGAAATACGCCCTCAATTTAACTATCGCCAACCAGTATATCGCCCAAATGGAGCAACCGGTGCGTGACGCGGTGTTTGGCAATGTCGGGACGATTGTCTCTTTCCGCGTCAGCCCCGACGACTCGCCGTTTTTACAGAAATACTTCGAACCGCAGTTCGAGTCGACCGACTTAATCCAGCAGCACAACCGTCATTTTGTTATCAGCATGACAATCGACGGCGAAAAAGCACCGGCATTCTCGGCCAAGACGCTCAACCTACCGCAGCCGGTCGACGACCTGACCCCTCGTATCGTCGAACTCTCACGCCAGCGCTATGCCAAACCGCGAACCGATATCGAAAAGGTAATTCATGACGCCGCCACCAAGGCTGGTGAGACCAAACAGACAGCCCCTCCGGCAGGCCAACATCACCTAAAGTCTCAGGAACAGTCGGCCGATACGCACCCAGCGCCCGCCGATAAGCCAACGGAGCGCATCGGCAAAGTAGCCGCCAACCTGCTACGTTCAGTTTCAGGCAGCAGTCAGGACCAGTCAGCGTCTAAGAAGCGCCGCCGGCGCCGTAGGCGACACAAACCGGCAGCTCAAAAAAATACCCCCCAACCGGTGCAGCCAACTACAAAGCCTGAAGAAGAACACATCATCCGTCTCCGCTAAGTCAGAATAAATCATCGCATTTTGATTCAGTGAACATTTT
Source organism: Saccharimonadales bacterium (SeqCode) (assembly GCA_040879175.1). Lineage (GTDB taxonomy): Bacteria > Patescibacteriota > Saccharimonadia > Saccharimonadales > UBA10212 > 2-01-FULL-49-22. The sequence goes on along the minus strand of JBBDKW010000014.1, from coordinate 2,665 downwards.
ACGAACTGTCTATATCAAAGGCTGGAGGAAAGTGTTTAGGCTTATAGGGTAATGGATAGGAAGACAGTAAAGTTTATAAAAAATTCAGCGATCTAAAAAATTTGAGGCGAGCAGCGGGTGGGCAAGGAGATGGATTTGAGGCCTTGAGGATATGTCGCACAATGTAGATTTGGCGACGCGAGATTTTAGCCACCAGATGATCCGTTATACCCCCTCTAACAGGGGTATCTCGCTAAAGTAGCTGCATGGGCCAATTTTCTATACTCTGCACTCATTAGATTGGAGCATCTATAGCAATCATTACGATTGATGCCCAAGGACATAGCTCTGAAAAAAGTCATAAAGTTTTCCACAGGCGTGGTTACGTATTTGACTTTTGCCCCTTTCATATTTTTGTATATTTTTCCCCTACTTTGCCTGCTCCGAACAATTATTTGACTTTTACTATTTCAATTATTATATATGTTTTTTGTTGCCTAGACGCAAATAATCAAAAATAAACAAAATACGAACTACGTCAGGGTGGTGCAGTCTATCCGTCTAAAATGCCGACAGTTGGGAGTCTAGCTGGTTAAGGTCTTCATTGTCGGCGCTTGATGAGTCGAATCCAGCCAGGGTCTTCTCTGCCTGCTCCAGGTCGCTGGCAGAATTAATCGCCGCCGGTACCGAGCTGCTGGCTGTCGGTGTCTGCTCGAGCACAGCTTCTGTGTTATTGGTTATCCTATCATTCTCTTTCTGGGTGTTGTAAATTTTATAACCCACTAACCCGATGAGTCCGACTATCACAAGGACCAGTACAAGCTCGAGGGCAGTAAATCCAAGCTTGTTGCGCCTGTCACTCATTCTATTCTTCCCCTTCTCCACCACCGTCGTTAGTTTGATTTAAACTTGAAATAGAAGTCTTAATTGCCACAATCAAGTCTTTGATCGATTGTTGATAGACGTGCAGGGCTTTGATTTCAGCCTTCAAGTCTTCCTTAAAACCGGCGGCGGCACCTTTGGGATCCGTACCATCGCAGGCGAAGTCAACCTCATCGGCCCTGATCTCATCAACTGCGGCTTGGGCGACCGCCTTTTTGGCACTAATATCGGCCAGCAGTTCATCGTAGTTGCTGACGTTTAGGCCCTTCTTTTCATAGAAGACCTGAACCCGATCAGTAATCGCCGAATAAACATTCAGGCGCCGCTCGCCGCGCTTGGCCAGCCGGTCTAAGATGTTATTAATAATCCTCTCTCGGTTCTCGCAGGCTTTAAGCTTTGCGCCTTCAAGGCGTATCTTGGCGGCTTCTTGTGCCTCGACGGCACGGTCGTTTGAAAGACCGCCGATTGCCAAGGCCGAACCGCTGAATGCTATCAGTGCTAATAAAACGAGGCTGAGTGCGGACTTGGTTGCAAAACTTTTCATTTTCAGCGGCTTTTTAAGCCTTGATTAAGTTTATGGCTAATATGGGCATGTAGTCAACCCCCGCCCTGTGGATGAAGAAACTATTTAAAATAGACTTTCCCCGAGACTCTGACATCTAAGTATTGCCGAGGCTGCTTTTTGGTCTGGTCAAAGTGTTTTCTAGCAGCCAGGAATTGGCCTGACTGGGTTAAGGCATCACTGCCTAAGTAGAATTTTACGAAGTAGGCCCTGTCAGTGGTCCTAAGGTCCAATTCTTGGGCAAGCTTAGGTAGCGTTAGCGAAGCGATCGGTATATTAGCTTTTTTGACTTGGCCAATGACAGTTAAAATGAAATTAACATCCGACAGGCTCAGGACTGAACGACCGATCTGAGCTCCAAAACCGGTCTCATCATTTATCAATGGCAGGTCCTTTAGCGCCGGGAAGTTTGATTGTGAGCCTACCACCGTGCCTTTGGTATCGACGATAAAATGCTCGGTGGCGTTTGTTGAGCCTGCGGCGCTTTTTAGCATTAGGCTCGGTTGGGCTATGCCGATATGGATGGTGGGTACCTGGCCAAAAAGCGGCAAATCGACTGAGATATCACTAATCTCTGGAAACTTTAGCTTCAACGAAGACAGTAAGCTATCCTCGTCAAATGTCAGTTTATTGCGATTTTTTAGACTATTAAGAGCCGTGGCCGTCGCGTCACGGTAAGTCTCTGCTGGATGGTAGGCGGTGGAACTTAAGACTATTGACGGATCGGGTTGCAATAATAAGCTGTACACAATTCCGCCCAGCACAACCAGAACCACCAACCAATCCAAGACTTTGGTTAAATACCGTCGTCTTTTAGGCCGGGGGATTCTTTGGAAGGGGCTTTTAGCCGGCGGCGGACCGGAGCGATAATAGCTTAAAGCTGACCGGGGGGTTATATTGGGTTTGCGGCCATTATTTCTTCGACTGAATTTCATAGTTTCGCAGAGTTTTTATTTTTTATTAGCGATGCCCAGCAATAGCTCGGCTAATTTGTCGGCGGCATCGATTTTAGCCAGTTTGCCGAGGTTATCAGCCAGTTTCTGGCGCAGCGACCCGTCCTTGAGTACTTTGGTGACGGTTTGAAGTAGTTTGTCTGGCGGCGCGTCATTGGCTACCACCAGGGCAGCTTGGTTTTTGGCTAGTTCCTCGGCGTTTTTCAGCTGGTGGCCACCTGTAAGGTAGGGTGCTGGAATCAAAACGACGGCCTTTCTTTGGGCGGCCAACTCGGCGATGGTCGTCGCA
>JBBDKW010000013.1:0-17737 GCA_040879175.1 Saccharimonadales bacterium (SeqCode) | reverse complement strand
CCAAGTTGATAACCATGAAGGCCGCTATACCGAAAGCCCACCAAAACGTAAACCATCGTTTCTCCCAGAGAGTCCAACGGATTACCGACCTCATTCCTTGCTCTCCTTGTAAAAGCTCAAAAATTCTTCTTCAAGGCTCGATTCGCGCCGGTCTAACGAATTTACCTTGTGGTGGGATAAAACAGAGAACAGTGGTGTTAGATCGCCTTTTACTTTAACCGTAATGTAGTGTGGTGTATGGACTAACACCTTGGCTTTCACTACCCGTATTATTTCATTTACCGGTGCTTCTTTAGCAAATGAAATGTCGTAAACTTGGGTAGATTGCTTGGCAAAGTCACCGATAGTTTGCTCGGCAACCAGCCTGCCTTGTCGGATAAAACCAACTCGATCACACATTTTTTGGACCTCGCCTAAGTTGTGGCTGCTGATAAATAGTGTCGCGCCGCGCGATTTGGTTTGGCGTACCAGCTCATAAAAAGCCTCCTGCATCAGCGGGTCAAGACCGCCAGAGGGCTCATCGAGGATTAAAATTTGCGGCTGGTTCATAAATGCCTGTATGATGCCTAGCTTTTGCCGATTACCTTTGGAAAGCTCGCCGATTTTTTGGCTGGCGTTGAATTCGAAAAGCCTAACAAGCTGCCGGAGGTAGCTGCCGTTTTTGGGCGGATGGAGCTCTTCCATATAGCGCAAAAACTGGCGGCCGGTCATTTTGGGATAAAATGTAATTTCTCCTGAAAGATAGCCAACCTTGGATTTAATCTCAACAGAGTTAACTACACTATCCAGGTCGAGTATTTTGGCTTCGCCTTGGGTGGGCTGGATGAAGTTCATCAGCAGCCGGATGGTGGTGGTCTTACCGGCGCCATTGGGCCCCAAAAAGCCGTAGGCTTCGCCGGTTTTGATGTCAAAATCAAGCCCGCGGACAGCGTATTTTTTGGCCTTAGCGTAACGCTTACTTAAGTTATAGGCGGCAATCGCCACATCGCGCATAACTACAATGTTCAATCTTCAAGTGTCAATTGTCAATGAATAGACAATGAAAAAATGGTCAATGCATTGAATGATTACTGCATTAGTACATTCATTGAGCTTTGAGCATTGATAATTGACTCATTGCCTTAGGCTTCTAGCTTAAGGCGTTTGGTTAGCCAGTCGCGCGGTAGGATTGATAAGAACCAGCCGGCGCGCGGCCCGGAGTCTTGGCCGATTATAGCCCTATAAAGCGGAGTAAAGACTTGTTCCGGTGACATATGGCGTGATTCTTTAAGTTCGTAAATCGCCTTATGGAACCACACGCCGTCGGCACCAGCCGGCGCTTGGGCAATTTTTTGACTCAGTATATTCAGGTATTCCTCTTCAGCCTGCGTGAAATCCGCGGCATTCACTTGCTTTAGCAGCTCGAATTTAACCTCTTCTGGCGCCCATTTATTAAGCCAATTATCGATGAATTTCAGCTCTTTGCTAATGAACTCACGTTCGGTTTCGACGGCATCTTTATATTCGGTACGGGCCAGAACTTCCAGTGTTTTATCGGTATCCTTAAGCGCCGCCTGATAGCTGGCTACCAGATGCGAAAATGGCACCGAGCTAACGGTGGTGTCCTGCCCCACGCTGCAAATTTCGATAAGCCGTTTTTCTTCATCGGTCTTGTCCTTTTTAGCTAAAAGCCCGGCGTAATCGTCAATCAGTTTAATAACGCCGTGGGTCTGGTCAAAGAACAGCTGTTTTTGCGGTGGAAATCGCAGTGTAAAGTAGCGGATGACCTCGGCCGGTAAGACCTTGGCCAGTTCGGATATGGCGATGATGCGGCCTGTGCTCTTACTCATCTTTTTGGTCTCGCCGGTCAGGTTGATGAAGTTATAAGGCACAGGCAGCGGCGGCGCGGCGCCAAAAACTTGTTTGATAATCGCCGCGCCGGTGTCGTAACTGCCACCTTTGGTGGCGTGGTCACGACCGAACGGCTCAACATTTATGCTGAGTAGCCACCAGCGGGCCGGCCAATCCACTCGCCAGTTGAGCTTAACTTGGCCCTTGGTGTAGCTTATGGATACCGCTTTATCTTCCGGATCCAAGTAAGTGAGTGTTTTGGCGCTTGTATCAATCGATACAAAGCGGCGGCTTTTAAGATATTCATCTTCCATAACCTGAATTGGCGCCCAGTCCTTCTCTAGCTTACGGCCGGAAACTTGCTCGATAATGCGACGGATATCATCAACCGCCAGCAAAGCTTTCTCAATCGCTTCGGTCATTACGCCGGCGCGGTACTGCTGGTGGCTGCGGATTACCTCCATATCCATATGGAGTTCTTTGGCTGCCCCCAGAAAATCATTGAGGAAAAAATCGGCGTAGCTTTGGTTTGAGCCATCGGGAGTCGGTACATCGCAATAAGGACGGCCTAGATATTTTTCAAAGTCGGCCGGCACATTAGCCGGGATTTTGCGCAGCGGGTCAAGATCGTCAACGTAATGGATGTGTTTAGCGTCCCGGCCACGGCGGCGTAGCTCAAGCAAGATAACATCACAAGTCAGGACTTCGCGCAAAGTGCCGACGTGGTAGACGCCGGAAGGTGAAACGCCGGATTCGATGATAATCTCGCCATCGGGATGAGCCGACACCACCTCATCAACGACGCGATTCAGCCAAATCATAACTATAGCTTAAAGCTAAAAGTCCCTAGCTCAAAGCTTTCGGCTTTTGGCTTTCAGCTTTTAGCTGATAGAGGTGACTTTGTAGTTGGTGCTGGGCGAGTCCTTAAGCAAAACCTTATCGCCGGCTTTTTTGCCCATTAGCTGTTTGCCAAGAGGTGATTCGTCGCTGATTTTGCCCCTTAAGGGGTCAGCTTCCATAGTGCCGACAACCTGGAATTGCCGTGTTTTGCCGCTCGATGTCTTCAGCTTAACGGTGCTGCCAAGAGTAACGGCGCTGTGGCTTTTTGGCTTCTTTATAATCTTAACGTTCCGGAGTACCTGTTCGACCTCTGAAATTCGCGTCTCCAACCTGTCCTGCTCCTCGCGAGCCGACTGGTATTCGGCGTTTTCGGATAAATCCCCCAGTTCGCGGGCCTGTTTTATCCGCTCGGCTACCTCGGCGCGCTGTGAAACTAACTCAGAGTGCTCACTCTTGAGCTCGTCTACACCGTCTTGGGTTAGTTTGTACAGTTTTTTCATAATCGGAACTAAGAACCTTTCTTAGGACTGCTTATAATCCCAGCTTGTCTTGTTTTGGGATTATATCAACTTTGCAAATTTTTTTCTATGGAGTCGGCCAGAGCGGAGGTTGGGACGATCTGGGCTTCTTTGGACGAGCGGTTTTTGACTTCAACGATGGCATTGGCAACCGTTTTATCGCTTATTACCACCCGGACCGGAATACCCATAAGGTCGGCGTCAGCGAACATCTCACCGGCGCTCGCATCTCGGTCATCATATATTACTCCAACCCCCACCCTTGTCAACTGTTGGTAAGCCGAATCGGCTGCCTCGACAACTGACGAAGCATTGCCCAAGCGGGCTAAATACACCTTGAATGGGGCTATATTGACCGGCCAGACAAGACCGTGCTCATCGGCCAAGCGTTCAACGATCGTACCCATTACGCGGCCGGGGCCGATACCATAGCTGCCCATTACGACAGGTTTTACCTGGCCGCTTTGGTCGCTGTAGTTTAGGCCAAGCGTCTCGGAAAAGCGGGTGCCAAGCGGGAAGATATTACCTACCTCGATAGCCTTTTTTTCAACTAATTCTTCTTTGGCGACCCCCAGCTGCGACAGCGTTTGTTCGTTAAATACTTCTTTATTAATGGCAATTTTCTTAGACGGATGTAGGTAAATCGTATCTTCACCGACTTCCGATAGGGTTTGGAATTCGTGGCTGAAATCGCTTGTGAAAATGCCGCCACTGGCATATGTCAGATAGGTATCTTCCGCCAGCCCCAAGCGAGAGAAGATTTTATGGTAGGCTTCTTGGGCTCTTGAATAAAAATCATCGTGCTCGTCCTGGCTGCGCGAAAAAGAATACAGATCCTTCATTATAAACTCGCGGCAACGCAACAGACCGCTTTTAGCCCGTGGTTCGTTGCGGAACTTGGTTTGGAAATGATAGATGTAGACTGGCAGATCTTTATATGAGTTGACGAAGTTACGAAGCATTGCGGTGATGGCCTCTTCGTGGGTATTACTCAGGCCTAGCTCCGGGCCTTGATGAAAATTTTTGCCCTTATGGAGCCTGGTTTTAAACCAGACATCCACCACTTCATCGTGCCAACGGCCGCTCTTTTCCCAGAGCTCCTTGGATTGCAGCGTGCTCATTAGTAACTCCTGACCGCCGATGGCATCCATCTCTTCGCGGATAATTTGCATAATATTATCCAGCACCTTTTTGCCAAGCGGCAAGTAGCTGTAAACACCGGCCATTTCTTTATGGACAAAGCCGGCACGGATCAAAAGCTGGGCGTTGTGGGCTTCTTCGCCGGCCGGCGCTTCGCGCCGCGTCTTAACAAATAATTGGCTACGTCTCATTTTTATAAGTTTATTGTTTACAGTTTATAGGTTTTAGAAACTTTAGTTAACTATAAACTATCAACTAACAACTAGAAACTACCTAAAGTGGACGCCGAAGGCGATTAAATTATTGGCGGCGTGGACTAGCATCGGCGCATATAGCGCACCGGTGCGTTCGCGCAGGTAAACCAAAACTAGCGACAGCAAAAAAGTATTGATTCCGGCTATCCAAAGTGGAGCACCGGAAGAGCTGGCGCCTAGATGTGCCACCCCAAAAAGCACACTGGTTATCAGCATAGCCGGCACAAAGCGCATCCTTGAGCGCAGGCCGGAATAAAGATAGCCCCGCATCAGCGTTTCTTCACCGATAGGTGGCAACAAAACCAAGGCCGTAAAGGCCAGCAGCGTATCGAGCGATGAGTTCAAGGCATCAAAACCGACATCTTGTAGTTCATCGGTATCAAGATCGGGAACAAAAAAAGTAATCAAGATAGACGAAATTATCAAAAGGCCGTAAAAAACGGCTGTTCCGCCAAGCGCCCGCGTGAAATCACGCCATTTTGGTAAGCGGCCAAGACCAATCGACGATAGACCGAGCTTGCGCCACTGTTTGACAACAGATATGGTCAGCGCCAGCACCAGGCCTTCGGCAATCAGTACATAGAAGAATTGGGTCGGCGCCGATTGGTCTAAAAGCTCAGAAATTGAAGCCTCAGGCCGCAAGAATGCCAAGCCGATACCAATTACGAGTGCCGCCGCAAATTGGCTAATGAAAAATGCTGCCAGGGCAATCGAGACGACCAGCCACGGATTGCCAAAGTCCTTGTGGCGCTCTTTGCGGGTCACTCCTTCAGCATCACCCGAGGGGTTTTTCCTAAAGGAAGCGGCGGACATCGACGATGGTGATTAAAACAAGCAGTCCCAAAATCAAAGCCATACTGGCGCCGACAATCCGTTCTTCCACTCTACGGCTAAGCGGCCGGCGCAAGAGCAAGCGAGAAAAAAGAATCAAACTCAGCCGGCCGCCGTCAAGCGCCGGTATCGGTAAAGCGTTAATTAGCGCCAGCGTCAATGAAATTATGGCAATAATCATCAGTACGAACAAAATCCCCAGCGTACCACTGCCCCAGAGTATGGCGCCGATAGCCACCGGGCCGCCAATCTGTTCTGTTGCCCGGGCGCTGCCATTGCCGCGAGCCTGGTCGTTGCCGGTCGCGACCCCGGCGATAACTGATCCGAGGCCGGAAAAGGCATTACCTAAACCCTTTAAAGTCAGTTCAAACAGCTGTTTGGTAAAACCGAACGCTACAACCGGCGCGCTCCAGGTGCTGCGCCTGATTTGCAGCTCGGTAGGCGAAACCCCCAGATTGCCTTTTGGATCATCGGTGTCTAAGCTGGCCTCAACTTCAGCGGCACTGCGCAGCGTTACTTCCTTAGTTGTGGTCTGGTTGTTATGTTTGTATGTCAGCTGGACCGTTTGGCCGGCAAAGTCCTGTGTGGCGGCCTTAAGCTGCGGCGCGGATTTAATCTGCCGGGCATCATCGCTGCTTTTGACTTCTAAGATTATGTCGCGAGGAGCCAAACCGATTTTCTCAGCCGGCGAATCGGGTTGGATAAAACTGGCTATCAAATCTTGGTGGATTACACGGGTATCGCTGGCGACCGTAAACTGGTCTTGGCCGACGGTCTCTTTAGTAATCAGCCGGGGCATCCCCACCCAGGCCAAAACGGTCAATAGCAGCACGCCGGCAATCAGGTTCATTACCACCCCGGCCAAGATGATTTTGGTTTTAGTAGACAGCGGAGCGGCACCGAAACTGCCGGGGCGTGTGTCGGAGTCGTTTTCGCCTTTAAGTTTAACGAAGCCACCGATAGGCAGCCAGTTTAGGCTGATCATCATTCCCGATTTCAGCTTTTTACCCCAAGCCCGCGGTGGTAATCCCAGACCGAATTCTTCGAGCTTCACGCCGTTTCTGCGGGCCATAAAATAGTGGCCCCACTCGTGGACAATAACTAAGCCGGTGAACAGCAGCAGGCCTAAAATAAAAAGAAAAATCTGCATATGCCTAAAGTATATCAGTCAGACGAAAGCTAAACCGTCATAATCTCCTGCTCTTTATTTTTGGCCAGCTGATCGACCTCGTCTTTCTGTTTGGACAGCAGCTCGTCAATCTGCTTTTTAAAGCGTTCGAGCTCGTCACGGCCGATTTGTTTGTCTTTCTCAGCCTGTTCGGCCTTATTGTGGGCCTCGTGGCGGGCGTTACGAGCCGATATTAGGCACTCTTCGACCTTCTGGTGGAGGACTTTTACCATATCTTGGCGGTTCTCGGTAGTCATTGGCGGCAGGGTTATCCGGACTACCCGGCCGTCGTCCACAGGTGTTAAGCCAAGGGATTTGTCATTACGGACGGCGTCAGCTATAGGCTGCAAATTATTGGGGTCAAACGGGCTGATTTGCAGCTGCTGGGGCTCTGGGACGGTTATAGAGGCCACGCTCCTAAGTGATGCTGGTTGGCCGTAGGCTTCAACTATAACGTTATCTAGCATACTGGGGTGCGCCCTACCGGTACGCAACTTCTTTAGCTCATTCTTAAAATGCCCGGTTGCCTGATCCAGCTTATCTCTTGTTTCAGTGACCATCTGAGCGATATCCATATGCTAAATTATATAGCTTCACACCAGGAAAAGCTTAGTTTCTCTCATAGAATGGCTTTTCTTGGGTTCGGCATATAATTCTCCTTGATCAGTCAAATTATAAATTAGCTTCGCCAAAACTGCACTAATATTTTGCTCAAATCTGTCCCGGATTTTAAGTGAACGCCATTACTATAAGGAGCGGGATGATGGTCAGTAGAAGTTTTGCCCACACTTCGAATACCGAACGCCGCCATATCCACCAGAGAAGCAAGGCAGCAATCGGCCCGGAAGCCAGAATAATAACACTCGCCCCCGCTAGGCTGCTAAATAAGGCTTTCTCTTCGGCCGATACATTGCTCTGGATTAGAAAACTGGAGTCTTCCGGCGCCGCGAAACTGCGCATCCAGCTATAGCTGCCGACGGTAGCAAAAATAACGATGAATATTACCAGCCAAGCTTCGGAATAACGGACGCTTTTGGTAAATTTGTTATAAAGAGTTTTGCGCTGGGTTTTGGGCATATTAATAGTTCCACTTAAGCACTACCACTTTAAATAATCAAGCCCAGTAGTTGTTGATTTGCTCAGCTTTTTTCGCCGAGTTCCAAGCGGCTGAATCGTCTAACTACGATGTTCTCGCCCAGTTTGGCTATGTGTTGTTTGACATGATCGCCAACAGTTGTTTGAGCGTCTTTACAAAACGGCTGCTCCAAAAGCCCTTTAACGTCTTTGGGGTTCATCGAGCAAATTTGTAAGCAGATGTCTTTGACCAAATCCTTGAACTCATCGGTTTTAGCTACAAAATCAGTTTCACAATTAACTTCAACCACCACGCCGATACGGCCATCGTGCGAGTATGTACCGACCAGTCCTGCTCTGGCTTCGCGTTCGGTGCGCTTATCGGCTTTGGTCAGGCCTCGGGCCCGCATAGCGGCCAGGGCTTTATCGAAATCGCCGCCCGACTCGGTCAAAGCCTTCTTGGCGTCGGTTATCCCCACGCCAGTGAGCTTCCTTAGTCGCTTTATCTGCTCAGTATCCATATTGCTCATCCTACTTATACTTTCACCGGTTCGATCTCGGACGGCGCTTCGGGTGATTTGCTGGATTTTTTAGCGCTTTTTGCTGCCGGCTCTTCCATTTTAGCCTTTTTTTGGTTACTTTCGGCCTTTTTTCGGCCTTGAGTCTGCCCTTCTTCGATGGCCTGCTTGACGTACACGAGGATCAGGTTGATGGTCTTTGTGGCATCGTCGTTACAAGGTATCGGGTAGTCGATTTGGCTGGGGTCAACGTTGCTGTCGGCCAGAGCCACAACCGGGATACCCAGTTTTTTGGCCTCGCGGACAGCCAAGTAATTCGTTAGAACATCAACCACAAAGACGGCTGCCGGCTGGCCGGTCATTTCTTTGATGCCACCGTAAAGATTGTTCATCTCCTCAATTTCCTCGGTAAAACGTTGGACTTCCAGTTTACTGTAGCGGGCTGCCAAATCGCCACTGGCCAGTCGCGTTTCCAGCTCTTTAAGATGCCGGATGCGGCCACCAACGGTGGCTTGGTTGGTTAGCATCCCCCCAAGCCAGCGGCTGCTAACGTATGGCATATTAACGGCCGCGGCTACTTCGCGAATTTTATCTTTGGCTTGCCGCTTGGTGCTTACTAGAAGAATCTGCTTACCCGAAGCGGCTATCTCAGTCAGGAAATCCAGCGCGCTTTCTAGCGCCTCAACGGTCTTAGTCAAATCAATTATATGGCTGCCGTCGCGCTTGCTGTGAATGTATGGGGCCATTTTGGGGTGCCAGCGGCTGGTTTTATGGCCAAAATGGGCACCAGCCTCAAGTAGTACCTTAATATCGATTTTAACCTTAGGCAATCTTTAATCCTTCCTCGTCGGAAGATTCTTACCTGATTAGGCCTACACGGCGTTAATCAAGAGGATTTTTGAATCTTCCTATTAGTATTATCACTGTTAGTGTAATGGTTTTATACAATGATTGCAAGGTGTTATAGATATTGCCTTGCAGCATATCTTATGATATAATATGATAGTGGACCAAAGAAAAATATCGCAGGACGTACTGGAAGAAGAAACCGATCGTGAACCTGATTTTTATGAAATCAACGAGCCGATCCACTAGATTGACCGACGCAGCTCAAAAAAGTATAATTTACCGGATATGAGGAAAGATATTCATCCGACAAATTACCGACCGGTGGTCTTCCAGGACCTTAACGACGGCACGACTTTTTTAACCCGTTCGACCGCCGAAGCCGAAGAGACCATCACGCTTGACGGTGTTGAATATCCATTGGTCAAAGTACATATTTCATCAGCATCACACCCCTTCTTTACCGGAGAGGAGCGGATTGTGGACGTCGAAGGACGGGTTGATAAATTCAAAGCCCGCCAGGCGGTAGCCAAGAAGGCTCGCGAAGTACTTGCTCAAAAGAAACCAAAAGCACAGAAAAAAACCAGAAGTTCCGATAGTACGAAGCTCGGCGCCAAGTCTTCTTAGCTGCCACAATTACCATTTAGCATTTTCCATTTTTCAATAATTTGGCATTTTGTCATTTATCATTGAAACGGCGGATGTCAAATGTTAATTGATAAATAAATGTTAAATGTGAACTGGTAAATGTAAAATTAGTTTATGGATAGTCGAGAGAAGAATTTACGTGCTGAGTTTGAGCGGCTGCAAAAAGAAATGCAGTCGCCTGATGTATTTGGCCGCACAGACTATGCAGCCTTAGCTAAGCGCCAAGGTGAATTGGCCAAAATGATAGAGCTTTTTGATGAAAAACGTGCTCTAGAAGCCCAGATAGCCGACGCTAAACAAATGGCTGCTTCGGGCGATGCCGAGCTGGCCGAGCTAGCTAAATCCGAGCTCGGCCAGCTCGAAGAAAAACTCTCGACCCTCAGCTCTCAGCTGGCAGCCCTTTTATTGCCTAAAGATCCCAATGATGAACGTGACTGCATTGTCGAAATTCGGGCGGCTGCCGGTGGCGATGAAGCCGCGCTTTTCGCCGGCGATTTATACAAGATGTATGCCCGCTGGTGCGAAAAGCGCGGCTTCAAACTGGAGTTGGATTCCGAGAGTCCATCCGAAGCCGGGGGCTATAAGGAAGTTATTTTTGAAGTACAAGGCGCCGATGCCTATGGGGCTTTGAAATTCGAAGCCGGTGTACATCGCGTTCAACGCATTCCGGTGACTGAGAGCAGCGGACGTATCCATACCAGCACAGTCACAGTTGCCGTGTTGCCGGAGGCGGAGGAAACCGACCTGAAAATCAATCAGGATGAGCTAAGAGTAGATGTCTTCCGGGCCAGCGGCCACGGTGGGCAGTCCGTCAACACCACCGACTCGGCAGTCCGCGTAACCCACTTGCCCACCAGCATCACGGTCAGCATGCAAGATGAGAAAAGCCAGATAAAAAACCGCGAGAAAGCAATGCGAGTTCTAAGAAGCCGGTTGCTTAACCTAAAGGTTGAGCAAGAGCAAAAACAGATGTCTGAGGCCAGACGGAAACTTATCGGTTCTGGCGAGCGCTCGGAAAAAATCCGCACCTACAACTTCCCGCAGGATCGCATTACCGACCACCGTATCAATTATTCACGCAGTAGTTTGCCGGCGGCATTGAACGGCGATATAGATGACCTTATCAATAAGTTACACGAGCGCGAAACCGAACTAATGAGCAGTGAACAGTAAACAATGAGCAGTGAACAGATAAAATCGGATATTTTGCTGCAAAAGGCCAAGAAGTACGCTCATGCAGTATATAGTCTCAGCAAGGAATTCCCGAAAGAAGAGCAATACGGCTTAGCTGCCCAGCTTCGTAGAGCGTCCATTTCCGTCCCCCTTAATATTGTTGAGGGGTATGCCAGACAATCCAGAAAAACGCAGACACAATTTTTGACAATAGCATATGGTTCGCTTAAGGAATCACAATTTATCCTCGAATTCGCCAAAGATGAACGTTACCTATCCCAGCAATCATTCCAGGGAACATACTCAGCGGGAACCGAAGTTGCTAAAATACTTTGGACTAAAATCAGTACTCTGAAGGGTAGCAGTGTTTAGTATTTTTGATTTTTGTTCATTGTTCTCTGTTCATTGTTCACTATTATGACTGTTTCTCGTTGGCTCTCGTCCGCAACATCTAAGCTCTCACTTGCTGGTGTGTCTTCTGCTCGGCTCGACTCTCTGATATTGCTGGAAGACGCTTTGCATAAAGACCGGTCATTAATTCTGGCACATCCGGAGACTCAACTTACCCCTTTTCAACAAAAGAAGTTGAATAAACAAATAATGCGGCGGGCCCATAGCGAACCGTTAGCATATATTCGAGGATTCACCGAGTTTTACAGCCGGCGTTTTAAGGTCAATAAACGAGTTTTAGAACCACGCCCCGAATCCGAAACCATGATTGAGCTCCTAATGGCCCTTAAGCTGCCGGAAGAGGCCAAAATCGCCGATGTCGGCACCGGCTCGGGCGCTTTGGGCATAACTGCGGCGCTTGAACTTCATAACCATAATGTTGATTTATACGATATCGACGCCGGGGCGCTGGCGGTGGCTCGACATAACTGCGTGCTTCATGAATTGCATCTAAGAGTGATCAAACGCGACTTACTTAGAAACAGCCATAAAGCTTACGATGTAATCATGGCTAACCTGCCCTATGTGCCCAACCAGTGGCAAATAAATAAGGCAGCGGCGATGGAGCCTAGACTAGCCATCTTTGGTGGTAAAGACGGATTAGATGTTTACCGCCGGCTTTTCGAGCAACTGACACACTTCAGCTGGCGCCCTCAGTATGTTTTAACCGAGTCCCTGCCGCCCCAACACCAGGAGTTAGCTAAAATCGCCAAAAAGTTCGGCTTCAAAATCCATACGAGCCGTGAATTTGTTCAGGTCTTTAAGCCGGAGGGTACGTAAAGGCTCTTTTAGTTACCGTAGAACCAACCAACGCTTACGCCTGAATAATTGCCTTCCGTCCTTAGGCCTAACTTAGTGCGATCAAGGTTATTGCCTGAACCGGTAACATCGGTGGTCGTTTGGCTTGTCTGATAAGTCCCTACCAGAATGTTACAACCATGAATACCGGCTTGGTCTGGATAACGGACTGTGTTGTTGTTAAGAGTAATATTGCTGTTGCCGTAAGATATACCTTCGGCTTCGATATAAATCCCGGCACCATAAGTGCGGCTGATGCTGTTGTTATAGATTTGTATATTGTAGCCCCCAACAACGCTTGCGCCACGGCCCCATGGCTGTCCATCGCCAACATTGTCGTGAATCTTTATGTCATGGCTCCTTTGGCCGTCGTTTAGGTAGCTGACAACAGCATACATATCGTCCCCGACATTGTAGGCGTAGTTGTAAGCCACCTCGACGTTGTATGCGCCATTAGTCATGTGGTAGGCATCGGCAAGCGTGTTCAAAACGCGATTGTTAGTAATAACACCGTTGTTGCCGCCCCAGTTAAGTATGCCGGCCGACCCAGCACGGTCGATTGTGACTCTATCTATTACGAAATTAGTTGTGCCAGGCTGAATAAATACCCCGGCCGATTCGCCGGTTGATAGACGAGCGCTGGTTGGCGGCCCGCTTGGCAGCTCACAAGACGGGCAGGCTATTTTAAGCGATCGCAGTTCCGGTGCTGAACCTTTCATGATAATAGCCATGGAGGGCTTGTTCGAGGCAACCAAAACCGACGGTTCTCCATCGCCACGGGCCTTGAGCCCATCAAGCGTTAGTGTATTATTGTAATTGTAGGTCGCTGCCGGGAAATACAGGTCTTTGTTTTGCGACATAGCGGCTGAAATGGCCGCCCGGATGGCGCTATCAGTTGTGCCATACTCGGTCAGAACGTTAATTTCCGATGTTGCCGGCGTGGCTGCGTCCTGCCCATAAAAAGTAATGGCGTCCAAATATAAATTGCGGGAACAGTTGCTATATGTCTGAGCGTTATTGAAACTTACGGCCACCGTATGGTTACCTGTCGATATAGTTCTGACTACTGAGTAGCTTATCCAGTTGTTTTTACTGGCGGTTGCGCTTAACACATTCGTCCCGTCGATACTCAAGTCAAACTTGGCCCAGTCGCCTCGACATTTATTACCATGGGCAGCCACGCTCAGAGAGCCTGCTGTAGATGGCAGAGATACCACGCCGCTGGCTGTGCCGTTGGATGTAAACCTTACAGCTTGCCCACCTGAAGCTGTGGCGTCAGATATTATGTTGGCCCCAGACGGCAGACTCATCTGTTCGGCTTCAATCTTAGCAACAGCCGTCGCTGCGAAACTCTTCCATAGGAAATAGCCGCCAATAGCAGCGAAGACTAAAACGAAAAATAGCAGATTGAGTTTAGAGAAGGAGTACCTGTCTACTTCAACCCTACCTGTTGTTAGTTTTTCGGCCATCTTTGTTAGTCTTTTACTCCGGGCCATTACTTGTCTTAACTTAGCCATAAGTATTATGGGAGATGGGGAAGCTGTCAAGCAAGATAGTAGGGTTAGGGGGTTAGCTGCACCCTATTCTTGTTCTTGCGGGGCAGCTTCCAGGATTATACTGACAGTGAGTGTTTGGTCGCCGCGAACGACCGTAAGCTTAATCGTGTCGCCTACTTGGAAGCGACCAAGCGCGCTGCTGAGGCTTGTTTTGTCGTCGATTTTGGTGCCATCAACCTTAATAATGATATCTTCTTCCTGCAGGCCGGCCTTGGCCGCCGGGCTGTCGGGCACAATCGATGGCTGGTCATCGCCAGACGGCAGAATATAAGCCCCGCGCTTTACCTTAAGCTCGAACTGCTCTGCTAAACCATCAGTTAACGATATGTAGCGGACGCCCAGGAAAGGCTGCTCAACCACACCTTTTTTTAAGACGGTGGATATCAGATTTTTAACATCATTAATCGGTATGGCAAAGCCGATGTTGTCGGCACCCCCGGCTATAGCCGTGTTAATACCGATGACTTCGCCATCAATATTTACCAGCGGCCCACCGGAGTTGCCGGCATTTATAGCGGCGTCGGTTTGGAATAAGTCGGTCAGAACCTCGGCCTCCTGCCCCGATGCGTCGCCAGCTGTTACGTCACGTCCATAGCCGGAGATGATGCCTGAAGTAACCGTGTTTTGGAACTGCCCAAGAGCATTGCCGATAGCGATAACACGATCGCCGACTTTAACTTTCGCTGAATCGCCGAGTGTCAGCGACGTTAGTTTCTTACCTCTTAGATCGATAATCTTTAAAAAGGCCACATCCAGCGAGCTGCCGCTTGTCGTGCGGCCGACAACGCGCACGTCATTATAACTGGTACCGTCAGAAAGGGTTACGCTGACGCTAGAGGTGCCGGCCGGCACCACGTGGCGGTTGGTAATTATCGTACCGTCGCTGCTGATAATAAACCCGGTGCCGGCGGCCTTCTGGGTTCGGGGGCCGCTAATACCAAAGACGTCGGGCGTTTCGACAGTACGCTGCACGTCAACCGATACTACGCCGACACCGACATTTTTAGCAATATCCGAGATTAGCTCACTCTCATTTGAAATCATCTGTTGTTTAGCAGCTGTTGTTGAGGCTACCGGCTGGCTGTTGGTATAAGTCCTGGCACCGAGCCAACCGCCGCCAAAACCAAGCAGCAAAGAAGCGGCGCCAACCAAAAAACCGCGCTTTAACCAATTGGCCGGTAGTCTCAGCGTTAGGGGATCCCCGACTCTCGATGAGCGGGTCGAGAAGCTCGACATTCTAGGCTCTTTTGATCTGCGCAGTCTAGCAAACACTATAAACCACCTTTTACATTATTATACTGAACGCAAGCTGAAAAAAAGATTTTACATTTAGAAGGTAGCATTTAGCATTTATTTAGCATTTAGCCATTTGCTATTGGCAAACTGTTAAATGATTAAATAAATGTACAATTGTGCGATGCTAAATGAGTATTAATTAGACGGTGGCGCCGGTCCAGTCGGAGAGCACAATCACAATCAGCAGGATAGCACTCATAATTACCAGCAACTGGCGCTTAAAACGGTCTGTCAAGCGTTCCGTACCGTCCAGATAATAAAGCGCTGCCAGCCCATAGCCAATTGTTGTCAGGAAAATCAAAATTTGCGGCACTGAGCCGTAAAAAAGTAACCAATGGCCCAAAATAAAGGCTAAACTGGCCGAAAAATAAGCCCAGACGTTGGCCAGCAGGGCCGCGCGCGGTTCTTCAAAACTGGTCAGGAAATGCCGAGCCGCCAGATACGTCACGACCCAAGTGCCAAGTGCCAACATAGCCAGACTGGCATCGCCGAACTTGAGGTACAGAACCGTCAACCCAAGCAGTTGTCCTATCATCGCTTGGGCCGATACGCTCAAAACGTCCGATTTAGGCTTTAGCCATACCAGCCAGCCGATGTAAAGCGCCGTCCAGAAAAGCTGCCACCAGTCAACCGACGTACTGGACATTAATAACACAAAGCTGACGCCGACTAGTATATCTATGCCGTTTGAAACTACGTTCACCATCCAGTAACGCGGTCTGACAGCAAAAATCCGCCATTTGGCAATTAACACTAGCAGTATGGCGATAGTCACGAAATCTATCCGTACCAAAATATATGCCAGTACCGGCAAGATGATATTCAGCCCTAGGTGAATAAAATGCGAGAAGCCGATAGCCGGCTTCGCACCCATGCGGAGTTTAGTTATTAGTGTTCGCATCTGTGCCGACAATTATAACAAAGGCTGTATTAGGTGGTGGGTTTATGCCTAAGCCGGACGGCAGGCTGCTAACGGCTGTCACGCCAAAACGACGCTCCAGATAATTACGCGTATATTTATTAACGCCTTTGCTTAAATCAACCACCACGTTGTTGCCTGGATTGGTTTGGTTAGGCGCGTTCTCGACAGTCGTGACATTGTAGCCGAAAGTCTTAAGTGTGTTGCCGGTGACAGTCGCCAAACCAGCCGTAGCGGTGGCATTATAGACGGTAACTGTGGCATTCTCTTTGGCCAAAAAGCCGTCGCGGAAGACACCGCGTACATAATTTTGGATCTGGCTATAGTCGAAAAGGCCGGCCTTTGGGCGGACGATCGACCGTCCGTAAAGCGGTCCGGTTACCAGTAAATCATTGGGCGGCTTTACCAAGTCGAGTGACTTAATATTATATGACTGGACCTGAGAAGTCTGAGTGTAGAGACATTTGATGCTCTGAGTGTCGAAGTCGGAATAAATATTGCGGCCAAGCGAATTCATCAGTTGGACTATTTTCAGCGGATTAGAAAACGTGCCGAGCGACAGCGCTTTATCTTTGATGGCAACAAGCAGCAGTCTCTGACGCTCAGCTCTGGCAAAATCCGAGGAAGTCTGGCGGGATTTGGCATACAGCAGCGCTCTGGCGCCGTCAAATTGCTGGACGCCTTTGGTGGCAATCACCGGATTATAGTGGTTCTCCCAAGCAATCGTCGGGTCGTAAAGAGTTTCCGGCACATTTACTGTTATGCCGCCGAGCGCATCGACTATCTGCTTAAAGGCTGCGAAGTCAAAAACCGCGTGATAATGGATGGTTACTCCGGTGACGTTCTCTAATACTTTATCCATCAGCGCCACACCGGCACGCTTTTTCTCAAATTGATCTTTGGCAGTTGAGGCCTTCCAACCGTACTCGTAAGCGGCGTTGATCTTTTCCTGGCCGTTGTTTGGAATGTTGACCCATAGGTCTCTTGGTATGCTCAGCAGCTCCATCTTGTCCGTAATGGGGTCAAGGCTGGCAATCATAATGGTGTCCGTCAATAATCCCTCGCTGCCGATACCCAAAAGCAAGATGTTGACGCGGCCGTCACCCTCTTTTTTGAGCACGCTTATCGGCACATCACCGTCACAGACCGCCGGCGCATGGCCGCCGCCGGATAGCACCTGCCGCTGGGTATTATAAAATTTGTAGCCTATTAATCCGGCAGTGACTATCAATACCGCCAGCAGCCCAAAAGATACACGCTTAAGTGTTTTGCGTAATCTGGCACGGCGGATTTTACCGCGCAGTCTGTCTTTACGCCTATCGTATCCGACATTGTCTAAAACTATCGGTTCATCAAGCAGCGCCTCAGCTTCGGCTTGTTCGGCGGCCGTACCAGCTACGCCACCGGGTGACTGCCTCATAGGATGAAACCCATCAGCCCGGCGGTGTAAATCATCCAGTGAAGGTGTTGGAGCCCCGCGGTTAGGTTGGTATGAACGGTTCGGTGGCACACCCAAACGGCGGCCGTCGGTCACAAATCCGTCAAGCGAAGCCCGTTTTCTGTGAAAACCTTCCTTTTTATTATTATCGCGCATCACAACCTTAAAAAGTATAACATTAGCCAAATAGAATATAGGACTTGAGGCTTAAGGATATAGTGGATAACTTAGAATTAACTTAACTCTTCATAAGCTGAGCGAGCTGCTCTTTTTGAACAACGCTTTAGAAAACAGATGGAGCTCTAACTATTTGGCAGAGCGACCTCCAGTTTTCTAACCGCGTTGAGAGAAAAGAGTTGCGAGCGCCCCTACTCCACTATTACTGTCCCTTGGTACTTCTTGTTCAGGGGGTTTAGGTGGTCATGTAAGGTATATGTGCC
>JBBDKW010000012.1:0-19293 GCA_040879175.1 Saccharimonadales bacterium (SeqCode) | reverse complement strand
CCGAAGAAGAACCATA
The DNA here is from genome assembly GCA_040879175.1 of Saccharimonadales bacterium (SeqCode). Lineage (GTDB taxonomy): Bacteria > Patescibacteriota > Saccharimonadia > Saccharimonadales > UBA10212 > 2-01-FULL-49-22. The sequence continues at coordinate 19,277 of JBBDKW010000012.1, read as the reverse complement.
TATCGTCTATTACGACTGCCACCCCTCTGGCGGAATTTACTGGATATACGAACACTGGAGTGATGGCCGGCACATAAATACAGGTGTAGGATTATCGGGCGGTTGCGCAGTATAAAAAGTGGTAAGGAGATTTTAATGGCAGAGAGTTTCTCAACGATGAATAAAAAACAGAACACTACTCGTAATAAGAAGGCAATAAGTTTGGTGTTATCGCTACTTGTCCCTCCAGTTGGTTTAATCCTTGGCCCTTTGCTATTGCTAAAAGGGCGCAAATTACAGCAGCCAGTCCTGAGAACTTGGGGAGTCCTGGCAATAGTTGCGGCCTTGATTGGCGTCGGTGGATACGGTGCTGCGTATTACATATACAGTAAGGATAATGGCCTACAGCCTAACACCGGGCCTATAGTGGCTTATCCTGAAGATTATCCGCAGACCGACCTGGTGGTCTGCCTTGACCGCAAGCAAACAGTCGTGATTACTAAAGACGCACCCTACGTCTTTGATGTCGGTACCAGCGAGGCGTCTGGAAGAATTTCTGTCACTTTGGCCAATTACTTTCTTGATAAGACAAAAGGCGACTTCGTGATAGGGGTTGGACCTTCTAAAGGCGACCACCATATTGATAAAGGCGAGTGCCCGCAACAGCAACAGTAATAATTTGGTAAGTTTGGAGCCCCACCCAATTCGGTTAGCCGAATTGGGTGGGAACTCCGGTGGACCGGTGCTGCTTGCTACCCAGAGAAAACGTACTCGGGGTAGACCTGACCATCGCCGCCTCCCTGGCCTCCGGAGCCGTCGACAAGCTTGCCTGTCGCCGTGTAGCCGGGAAGCTGATCGCAGTTGATTCCACGTTTGGATTCGGGGCCGCCCTTGACGTACTTGGCAGCTGGCATCCCGAAGTAGCGGCTGTCGGGGTCGAGCCACTGCTCGATAGCGATGTCGTGGAAGTGTCCCAGACTTCCATTCGCCCGCGCCAGCAGTTGAGGGCTGCATACACCGACACGGGCCGGCGGCGCGACAAACGCCGGAGGTCCGGATGCCGCCGCGCAAGCTCCGACCGTGAAGGGCACTTCACGGACGTTCTCGGGGTTGATGATCGGTGGCGGCGGGCCCAAGAGGGAGATTCCGGTCACTCCTTTCAGCTCGAAGAGCCACACAGTGCCCCTCTCGAACATGGCCTGGAGCTGATCTTCCGGCAAATCTTCCGGAATCGGCCAGGTAATGCCGCCGGCGCAGATTTGCGTCGGCGTGCCTTCGTCGTCGTTGCCGTTCTCGGCCTGGGCGGCCGTAACGCTGAATGCCGTGACGGCCAGAGCCGCCACGACTAGTGTGATGATCCACTTTCTCAAGCGGACCACCCCCTTTCATTCGAATTTTCGCACCGGTCCCACGTCCCACTCAGGAACGTATGAAGCGTACTATGCCAAAAAAATTCCAAAAAGTCAAGTAGATGAACTAGCTTTTCAATCGGTGGAATTTTTGGTGGACTTCTTTTAGGTGAGGGTCGGTGACGTGCGTATAAATCTGCGTTGTGGCGATGTTGGAATGGCCTAACATAGCCTGTACTGACCGTAAATCGGCACCGTTCATCAGCAAATCGGTCGCAAAACTGTGTCGCAAAGTGTGAGGGCTGACGTGTTTGGTAATGCCGGCCAGTTTGGCATAGCGTGAAACCATCCTTTGGATACTGCGAGCGGTCAAGCGGCGGTAATTACCACTCAAATCTACCTTTTTAGAGCCACTGTAACGGATAAATAAGGGTTTGGTATTGTCCTGGCGTTTATCTGAGTATCTTTTAATCCAGTCGGCTGCCTCCGGGCTGATAAACACCGGCCGGTCTTTTTGGCCTTTACCGCGCACCATAAATTCTCGGCGGGCTAAATTGATATGGTCGCGGTCCAAATTAACCAGCTCGCTGATGCGCAGGCCGCTAGAAAACAGCAGTTCGATAATCGCCCGATCGCGCAAACCGGTAACGTTAGATGTATCAGGCTGAGCCGCTAGCCTCTCCAGCTCTTCACCGGTTAGAAAAGTTACCTGAGGGCGCTTGGTTCTTGCCAGCTCGATTTTGTCGGCCGCCATAGTCGGCCAACCGCGCTTGGTACAAAAGCGTAAAAAAGAGCGCAGAGCAATCAGGTGGTAATTCTGTGTCACCTTGGCCATTTCATCTGACGTGTTAGTTCCAAGGCGGTTGAGCCATAATCGCCATTTGCGCACGAGTTCTTCGTTAATGTCTTTGAGTTTGATTTCTCCGGCAAAATCGCTCAGCCGGGTTAGGTAATGGCTATAGTTTTGAATCGTCTTGGCTGAGCGATTTTGCTCAAGTTCCAAATATTCCAAATATTGTGCGACAGCGCCATCATAGTTCATATGCTTATGGAGATATTGTAATGCTGTCGCACAATATTTACCATTAACCATTTTCCATTAGTAGAAACATATCTTTGTAAATGGTAGCTGGTAAATAATTTGGCTAATGTGAATTTGGAAAATTGTAAATACTTGACTAGTCAAGTATCCTGAATAAATCCGGTATTCAGCTTGAGATGGCAAGTTACATCTGTTAGAATAGCTTTCAAGAATGGAAAAAACTTTAGTTATTTTAAAGCCCGATGCGGTGCAGCACGGGCTAGTCGGTGAGATTACCAGCCGCTTCGAAAAAGCCGGCCTAAAACTGGTGGCTACCAAGATGATTTGGCCGGATAGGGAATTGGCCGAAAAGCACTATCCGAGTGATAGGGAAGAGTTTATTAAGGGCATGGGCCATAAGACTCTGGAAAGTCATAAAGAAGAGGACGAAGATGCTTCGACTATTTTTGGTACCCCAGACCCGCACGCCATTGGCTTACAGCTGCACAAATGGCTAGTCGATTTTTTGGTTTCCGGACCGGTGATAGCTATGGTTTTGGAAGGCGAAAACGCCATCAAATTAGGGCGGGACATCGCTGGCCACACTATACCGGCCAAAGCCGAGCCCGGCACCATCCGGGGCGACTACTCAGACGATTCGGCCATCAAAGCCAATGCCGAGAAGCGCTCAATAAAAAACCTGGTGCACGCCTCCGGCGACAAAAAAGAAGCAGATTTTGAAATCAACCTTTGGTTCACCGAAGAAGAGCTCCATTCATACTAATAATTGGTGCCCCCGAGAGGATTCGAACCTCTAGCTTCTCCTTAGGACGGAGCTGTTTTATCCATTGAACTACAAGGGCTCTTATTACTATTCTAAATCTGTAACCTGTAACCTACAACCCGTAACCTATATAATGAAGCCATGAGCACTAAGGACGAACAAGAAGAAAAAGAGCCAAAAGCAAAGCCGAAATACTTCAAAGAGCAGTTCGACGACGAAGAAGTAAAGCTGGTCTTCAAAAAGCACCCGATTGTGATGCGCAAGGGGCTGATATTGGCCTCCGCCGGCTTGCTTCTTGGTATGATTCCAGCGCTTATAAAGCCCGAATACAGCTGGTTTTTCGGTGGGTTGCTCGGCGGATTACTCCTTGGCATGATTCTGGCGCTACCCTGGTGGGTGAAGTGGTATTTTAGCGTTTATATAATGACCGACCAGCGCTTTATCCAACAAAGCCGAAGCTTACTGCAAATCAACTTTGTAGATATCGGTCTGGAGCAGATTCAGATGATAAATTATCAGATAGCCGGCTTAGAAGAAACGATGCTTCACTTTGGTACAATAACTGTACAAACTTATGTGGGGGATTTGGTAATCAGAGACATACATCATCCAGAAAAGATTCAGAAAAAGATGGTCCATATATTGCGTGATATGGGTATTCACCCCTCTCAGCGACCCTATCAGACAGACGATGCCAGGGTTGGGGAGTCATGATTAGAAAACGTTTCAAAAAGAAAGTTAAAAAAGTCCGCGAGCTGGTACCGGACGATGCCGTAGAAAAGGCGACCACCGCTCTTAATCCGTTAGCCGAGAATCAACCGGCACCGGTGAGTGACGAAAATGTGCCACGTATAACCAACGAGACCATAGCCGAACACCGCGAGGAGGTTCTAAAAGGTGCTCGAAAGTTCATTTACCCTTTGGCCCATTCCAAACACCGCATCGTGCTTATCACCAGTTCGCTGGTAATTGTGGCCATAATCGCCCTGCTAACGTACTGCTCGCTCGGGCTTTATAAGTATTACCAATACAACGCTTTCTTGTACCGAGTAACTCAGGTCGTGCCGTTCCCGATTGCTCGAATCGGCGGCACGTTCGTTGATTACGAAAACTATTTATTCGAACTGCGCCACTATGTGCATTACTACCAAGCCCAGCAGCAAGACCTCTTCGGCGGTGACAAACAGGTTAAAACCAGCCGGGCGCAGGTCTTAGAAAGTGTGATTAACAATGCCTACATCAAAAAAATGGCCTCGCAAAACAAGGTTTCGGTTAGTGGCAAGGAAGTTGATGCCCGTATAGACATCGTGCGTAGCCAGAACCGACTGGGCTCTAACGATAAAGTCTTTGCAGACGTACTGCGCGATTACTGGGGCTGGTCGGTTTCTGATTTCAAGCGGGCGCTCAAAAACCAGATTTTAGCTGAAAAGCTGGTCGCCAAACTGAACACCTCGGCCCAATCGCGCGCCCAATCGGTTTTGGTACAGTTAAACAACGGCACCGATTTTTCCGAACTGGCCAAGAAATCCTCCGAAGATGTTAACACCAAAAAGAGCGGTGGTGAATACGGCCTTGGTATTACAAAAACCAACCCTAATGTGCCACCGCAAGTCGTTGACGTGCTGTTTAAACTTAAGCCCGGTCAAACTTCGGGAATTATCGTCGCCAGCCCGGTGCAGGCCGGACAGCCGGTGACGCTGGAAATCGTTAAAGTATTAGAAAGCGATGGTACGACCGTTACCGCCCAGCACATCTCTTTCAACCTACAGGACATAGCGACCTACATCAAAGACCTCAAAGCCAAACAGCCGCCAAAGATATACGTGAAGTTCTAACCTTTATATATACCCCTGTTTTTGCTAGACTGTATCTGTTAACATGCGCTAAACCACGGGGCTGTGGAGCAGCGGAGTGCTCGTCTCCCTGTCACGGAGAAGGTCGCGGGTTCAAATCCCGTCAGCCCCGCCAGTGAAATGGCCTCACCTTGTGTGAGGTTTTTTGTTGACAATTGAAATAAGCAGTAGCATTATGAGCTTGGAATCCAAAATAGAAAGGAACAGAAATGAGTGAAAAACTGAAGCAAACAGTTGAGATGTTGTGGCAAGACGAAAAAGATTTTCTTGCAGTCTTGTCTTTGGTAGGTGTAAAACGTACTCTAGCGTCGCTCCGCGCGCCTATAGAAGTCAATGATACCCCCGGGGTTTACAAGATAGAAACTAAGGCCTCGCAACATCCAGACGGAGAAAATGCGATGGCTTATTCCGTAGCTGCCTGAGTCTTAAATGGTGCGGGATACGAGAGTCGAACTCGTACCTCTTGCTTGGGAAGCAAACGTACTGCCGCTATACTAATCCCGCTTTATTCTGGACTCGTCGAAGAATGGAGCCACCTCGGGGATTTGAACCCCGGACCCCCGCTTTACGAAAGCGGTGCTCTGGCCAGCTGAGCTAAGGTGGCGCATAGAATCTAAAACCTATAAACTATTATAAGAGAATGGAACTTCCCAAGAAATACCTTAACGACCGGGTTATACTACTGCTTTTGACTTTGGTGGCCATTTTGGTCGTCATAGGTGTCAGTTTGGTTCTCCTGCGATTCGATCCCTCGCGCAACCCCACCACCACGGCTGCTTACCGCCCCAGCATAACCGGCACGCAATATCAAAGCGGCAAACCGCTAGATATTTATTTGATGGCGATTTTTATGATTTTCACCTCAGCCGCGGCCCTTATCCTAAGCATTAGGACCTATCACATCCGACGTTTCGTATCTGTTTTTATCTTGGCTTCGACGGTCTTTCTGCTTATTCTGTCAATGATTGTGTCAAACGCGCTTATATCGCTGCAATAGCAGCTCATCTATCATTTAACATTGCACAATCGCACATTTATTTGGTCATTTCACATCAGATCGATGATAAATGACCAAGAGATAAATGCTAAATTCCACCTGTTAAATGTAAAATGGATGTATGCGGTCGATTGAAATCCCTCAGCCCGATGAGCGGGACTGGCGCTATCGGGCCTTCGAGATCCTGCCCGGCGGGCTGACTTGGACAATCCTGTCTCTACCGGTTGTCCTGAGCATTATTAACCCGGTTTTAGCTGCTTATTTTATCCTTGGCTATCTACTACTTTGGTTTGCCCGAGCCGTTGGCTTGAACATCCGCTCGCTACAGGGGTGGCGAATTACGAATCTGCACCAACGCGCTGCCTGGGACGAGCTCAACACTGATCTGGAAGTATTAGAACCACATGCTAAAAACGCCCCCAAATGGCATGCCCGTAACATCGAGCGCGTCCAGCAATACATACCGGAACAAGTCCGTATCAAACCCAGCGAGGTTTATCATGCGGTTATTATCTGTTTTTGGAACGAATCGAGAGATGTGCTCGAGCCCACAGTACAGTCGGTGATAAATAGCGATTACGACCACAAAAAAATAATCCTAATCTTAGCCTACGAACAACGTGGCGGCCCGGAAATTGAGGCACTAGCTAAAAGGCTCGTTAAAGATTACGGCCACCATTTCTATCACGCCGAAGCTGTAAGGCACCCTTGGCCGATGATAGGCGAAGTAGTGGGCAAGGGCGGCAATGCTACCTTCGCTGGACGCCGGCTTAAGCAATACCTCGAAGAGGCCAAAATCGACCCGGCTCACGTCCTGGTCACCACTCTTGATGCCGATAACCGCCCTCATAAGAAGTATTTTGGTGCGCTCACTTATACCTACTGTTCCACCGAAGAGCCCAAAAACGCCTCTTACCAGCCGATAGCCATGTTTACCAACAATATATGGGACGCGCCGGCCCTGATGCGCGTAGTAGCCGCCGGTAACTCATTTTGGAATGTCGTCTTATCCTTACGCCCACATTTGCTGCGCAACTTCTCGGCCCACGCCCAGCCGATGAACGCCCTGATAGACACCGACTTTTGGAGCGTTCGGACGATTGTTGAAGATGGCCACCAGTACTGGCGGACATTTTTCCGATACGACGGCAAGCACGAAGTCTATCCAATCTATCTACCCATCTACCAAGATGCAGTCTTAACAGATAGTTATAGGCGTACACTCAAGATGCAATTCGTTCAGGTAAGGCGCTGGGCTTGGGGCGCTTCAGATCTTGCTTATGTCTTTTACAACGGCTTTTTAAAGAAAAACCGCGTCCCTCGACTAAAGATGATAGCTCGTTTCGGCAGGCTGCTAGAAGGCCATATCAGCTGGTCTACCGCGCCTCTAATCTTGCTTTTAGCCGCTTTAGTGCCGTTTTTAATCAACCCTCAAAGCTATCTGACCAACCAGTTACCCCAGATAGCCCGCTGGGTACAGACAGTCGCCACTACTGGTATCTTAATCAGCCTCTATTTGAGCTTCCGCAGCCTACCACCTAAACCTGAACGCTATAAGCGCCACCGGACCGTCTGGATGGTCCTACAGTGGGTACTTCTACCGGTTACGACCATAGTTTACGGAGCCTTTGCGGCTATTTATTCGCAGACGCGCCTAATGTTTGGTTGGTATCTCGGCTGGGTTTTAACAGAGAAGGCCGTTAGAAAAGACGAGCTTATTGTAAAGAGGGGTGTTCTGCGGCGAATCGCAAGTAGGCTCTTCGGTCTAATCTCTTTAAGACGCTGGCGGCAACACGACTAATCTGCTCCGGTTGGAATAAGGGCTTGTCTGGTAATTTAAGGAGTTCTTTTATTACCGTGTTGGTTACCTCTCGCGCGGCCACATAAGCATCTTTACGATCCTGTAGGGCAAGTAGTACTTCTGTGTAAAGCTTATCCGGTAAAAAGGGCTCACTACGGCCCCCAGAATCGACGATTAATGTAGCAGGCAGATCAATAGCCTCTATAGTGGTAAAAACGGCCTTACAGGCCTTACATTGCCGCCGGCGCCACACCTGATTACTACGGCGCTGCAACCGGCTGTTTGCTACCCGTGTTTCACTGCCGCAATATACACAAACCACGTCAACATATTGACATACCGCTTATGGAATTTCCAGTGGATAAATTTATAAATCTGGGGAAATAAAAAATCCGGCTCTCTCGAGCCGGACATTTGTTAATTTTCTATCTGTTATTGTGCGTTCGCCGAACTGACTTGGCGGATTCTGCGCAGGCGGTTTCTTCGTGGTTTGATGTTGATTATTTCTTCGTAGAACAGCTTGAAATTCTCAAGCGCGGGAATACCAATCTTTTTGGCACTCACAAACACCTCACGATTAACCCGATTACCTTATCACATAAGCGGTTTGCTGTCAATGAGCTCTACCCCTGTAATTCTTATGCTTTCCTGGCATTTTTGCTGAACTTTCTCTGTTAGAATGGGTGTAATGACAAAGCCTCGTTCCCGCCGTATTATTCTCAACACCCGGCGTGGCAAAGTGTTAACGCCTTTCTTTATGCCCGTGGGTACCAGAGGAGCGGTTAAGGGGTTGCAGCCGTCCCAAGTGACTGCCACCGGCACCCAGGTATTGTTAGCTAATGCTTATCATCTACACATACAACCCGGAGAACAAGTTGTCAAAAAACTTGGTGGATTGCATCAGTTCAGCCATTGGGAAGGACCGATTCTGACCGATTCCGGCGGTTTCCAAGTGTTTTCACTAGCCAAAATCCGCAAAATAACAGAGGAGGGGGTTTATTTCAAAAATCTGGCCAGCGGTAAAGAAGTCTTGATAACCCCCGAGAAGTCAATGCAGATCCAATTTGATCTCGGCTCAGACATCATTATGGCCTTCGACGACCTAACCGGACTGTCTTTAACAGAGAGAAATCGTGCTAAAGAGGCGGTCGAACGCACTCATCGATGGCTCGAACGCTGCATTATGGAATTCCACAGGCTAACAAAGGGAATGAAAGATTCCGAAAGGCCACTGATCTTCGGCATTTTACAGGGGGGATTAGATAAAAAACTGCGCCGTAAAAGCTTAGAGTTCGTACAGTCCCAAGAAGTAGATGGTATAGCCATCGGCGGCCTAGCTGTTGGTGAAACCCGTAAAGAAATGTACGATATGCTCAAATTCCTGGCACCAATGTATGACCCCGGCCGCGTCCGTTATCTGATGGGAGTCGGCAAGCCCAAAGATATGCGATTTTCCATCGAGCACGGCATTGATATGTTCGATTGCGTGCTGCCGACCCGTGGCGGCCGCCACGGGTCGGTCTGGATAACAGCCCCCCGGCTTCGCTCGGGGTCGGAGAGGGACTTAAAGATAAACTTAGGTAGCGCCGCTTTTGCCAAAGATGCCGACCCAATAGACAAAAAGTGCGACTGTTACACCTGTAAAACCGGCTATAGCCGGGCCTTTTTGCGCCACTTATTTAAGGTAGGCGACCCCTTAGCCGGCAGCCTGGCCTCAATCCATAATTTGCGGTATCTGAATAGAATCTGCGAGCTGTACCAATGAACTGGTGGGTGATACAGGACTTGAACCTGTGACCTTTTCCACGTCAAGGAAACGCTCTAGCCAACTGAGCTAATCACCCTACGCTATTATTATAACCTTATCATATGTGAGATAAGACGGAAGGGCGGGTATTGGCAAATTATCCTGTATGATATAAAATTGAATTGTTCGCGGGTGTGGATAAAATAACAAAAAAGTACTAGCATTTTATGGCTAGCACATATATACTCGGGATTAGGTAGAGTTTTGCCGATGTGTTATCGGTATCAAAAAGAAGGAGTACGTTTGCGAGGGTACTCCTTCTTTTTTAGTGTTCTGTGGTAGTCTATTTTTATGGGGAAGTGGAAACACAGATTATCAGACATAAACGAGTCATCTAGAACTGCAATCTGTAGTAACTGTGGACCGGTAAAAGTCGGAAAAGTGCGAGATGGCTTTTGGCGCTGTCGTATTGTAATGAATGAAACGGCACGAGTTGGTGAATACCGACGGAAATGGGGTGTAGATCCTCCAGATGCAGGAGTACACTGTGATATCTGTTATGGAACAACGAAAGTAGCATACGATCACAACCATAATTCAGGTGAATTTAGGGGGTGGCTGTGCATGAAGTGCAATACGGCACTGGGTTTAGCTAACGACGATAAAAAACTACTAAGAAAAATGATTGTTTATCTAGAAAAGTAGATAGGGTATAGAGAGATGAAAGAACCACAGGAATTAGGGGAGAATGACCACCGTAGGCTCGGCCAGGAGTTGGATTTGTACGTTACAAGTGATTTAGTGGGCTCGGGGCTGCCCATGCTGACTCCTAGAGGGACTATCTTGAAAGAGGAGTTAACAGCTTATTCCAATGAATTGCGCGAAAAACGCGGGTTTAAGAAGGTCTGGTCACCTCATTTGACCAAAACCGACCTCTATAAGACTAGCGGCCACTGGGACAAGTTTGGTGCCGAGCTTTTTTTGGTCAAAAGCCAGGAAACTTCAGATCAATTAGTGCTAAAACCGATGAACTGTCCGCACCACGTACAGATATACATGAGCCGGCCTCGCAGTTACCGCGAATTACCCCTTAAATATCTCGAGACCGCCACTGTTTACAGAGATGAAAAGCGTGGAGAACTACAGGGTTTGGCTCGGGTTCGCTCTATCAACATGGACGATAGTCATGTTTTTTGCCGTGAAGACCAGATAGAGCAGGTTGTAAAGGAGCTGATTGAAGCGGCCCAGGAGATGTATAAGACCATCAAAATGGATCTTAAGTTCCGTTTATCCTTCAGGGACGACAGTGATGTCTATCTGGGTTCGAAGGAGTTATGGGATAAGGCCCAGACCATCCTAGAGCGCATGGCCAAAGAAGAAAAACTTGATTACCATGTCGAGGTGGGTGACGCGGCCTTTTATGGGCCGAAAATCGACTTCCTGGCATCCGATGTGCTTGGCCGCGTATGGCAGGTAGCCACTGTACAGCTCGATTTCATGATGCCCGAGCGCTTCGGCCTGAGTTATGTAGACGAACATGGTAATGAAGCGCGGCCGGCCATGATCCACTGCGCGCTGCTTGGCTCAATCGAACGTTTTTTGGCCGTTTATTTGGAGCATACAGGTGGTAAATTCCCAGTCTGGCTGGCGCCGGAGCAGGTGAGAATTATCTCTCTCAAGGACGACTCTAACATCTTAAAAATGGCTAAAAATGTTGTAAAAAAGTCAAAAGAGCATGGCTTGAGAGCCGAGCTTGATGATTCCAACGAGACGGTCGCTAAGAAAATCCTCGAAGCTGAGAAAATGAAGGTACCTTATATGGTAGTAATCGGCGAAAAAGAAGTCCAATCGAACAATGTAGCACCTCGTCACCGCTCCGACTTACCGGAGTTGCCCGAATCGACTATAGACGAACTTCTCGAAAGACTAGCTCGAGATGCCAAATCCAGACGCTAAAGAGCCCGCTAAAGTTATCCATAAGGTGGCACTGGCTTACTTTAAAGACGGCAAAATTATGGTAGTCAGAGATAACAAAAACGAGGAAGTTTTTATTCTCCCGGGAGGAAAAATAGAAGAAGGCGAGTCTGATTTAGAATGTCTCGAAAGAGAAGTTAAAGAGGAACTATCCGTAGATATTAAGCCGGGTTCTGCCAAATTCATCCATGCGTTTCTGGGGCCGGCGCACGGCAAAGATGGAACTCTTTTGGACGTCAGACTGTACCAAGCCGAGTTTACAGGTGAACCCACTCCCACGGAAGAGATAGTAGAAATAGATTATTTCGATAGCTCAACAGATGAGAGAAAGATTTCAGAAATCGGCCGCACTCAAATCCTGCCGTGGCTTAAACAGCACGACTATATCAATTAGGCATGACAAGAGTTGATAGTGAGTTTCGGGATAGGGTTTATGCCATTGTGGCCCAGATTCCAAAGGGTAGGGTGATGACATATGGGCAGGTGGCCGCCCACGCTGGAGCAGCGTGGGCGGCTTGGGAAGTGGGGCAAATCGCTCATTACGGGCCGTCAGATTTACCCTGGCAGAGAGTGGTTAACAGAAATGGCGGTCTGGCTCGAGGTTACACTCCGGGTGGCTACGAGGCTCACAAACGAGATTTGGAGGCCGAAGGCGTACGAATAGACGATGATTACCGGGTTATGGATTTTAAGGAGTTATTATGGCAGCCGCCGCATCAAAACCAGAACTCATTGCCGTTGTAGGGCCAACTGCTAGCGGTAAGTCGGCACTGGCATTCAAAATCGCCCAAAAGTATAACGGTGAGATAATCTCCGCTGATTCCCGGAGTATATATAAAGGTATGGACATCGGCACGGCCAAGCCGACCTCTAATGATCAACGACAAGTACCTCATTGGGGGTTGGATTTGGTCGAGCCGGGTCAAAGTTACAGCGCATATGAATTTAAGAAGTACACCAAATCTAAAATCCAAGAGATTAAAAACAGGGGTAGATTGCCAATTTTGGTAGGTGGGACAGGTTTGTATATAGATAGTGTACTGTTCGATTTTGGTTTTCGGGCGCCTCCAGACCCTACAAGGAGGGCTGAACTGGAGAAGTTGAGCGTCGAAGAATTGCAAGGGATCATTCACGAACAGGGTCTGCCGATGGCAAAAAACGTCCAAAACCCGCGCCATTTGATACGAATTATCGAAACCGGCGGCCAAGCTCATCAGAGAAGGACTAAGCTCGAGGCCGATGTACTGCTAGTAGGCCTATTGCCGCCGGACGAAATCCTTAAAGCCAACATCGCTAAACGGGCCGAAACACTGTTTGACAAAGGAGTTATAGAGGAAACCAGGCGCCTAATTCAGGCCTACGGCGAAAAGTCTTTATCCGGTACAGCCGGAATTGTCTACCGGATTGCCATTAGAGTTATAAGGGACGAAATGAACGACGAGCAGGCCATAGAACTATTCAAAAAGGCCGACTGGCAGTACGCCCGCCGCCAAAAAACCTGGTTCAAACGCAACCCTCACATACAATGGTTTAGTTCAGTCGGCGTGGCATATCGGTTCATTGAACAGACTTTGAGTAATTGAATTGTGAGGTTCTTGGCCTTCTGATACAATTAGAAACAGAGGTGAGGGAATGATCGAACAACTCTTTGGGTCCAAAACTAGGGTCAAGCTGCTGCAGCTATTTTATACTAACCCAAATCGTTCATTTTATGTGCGCGAAATCACGCGCAAAATCGATGAGCAGATAAATTCTGTGCGCCGCGAATTGGCCAATTTGCTAAGCGTCGGCATTATTAAATCGGATGCCAACAACAATCGGCTTTATTACGAAGTCAACCAAGCTTATGAATTTTACCCCCCGCTGGCGATGATTTTCGGTGGAGTTGAGCTGGCAAGAACACCTAAGAAGGCTGCCAAAGCCGCCACAGCCAAACCTAAAGCCGATGTGGCGCCAGAACATCCGATGGCCAAGGCCGTGCGTGCCGTTGGCAAGGTTGATTTAGCGCTCTTGACCGGCCAATTCACTAGAGATGACAGGGCCGGCATTGACGTGCTGATTGTCGGCGATATTAACCAATCAAAGGCCGACAAATTCATTTCTGAACTGGAAAAGTCAGAAAATAAGGAGTTGAGCTACACCACAATGCCGCTTTCCACCTACCAGTACCGGCTGCAAATCAAGGACCGTTTTATCAGCGATATCCTGACGGTTAAGAAGCAAGTCATAATCAACACCCAGGACTTACCGGTATAAAATGGAACTGCAGTATTTTGGTGCCAATTGTCTGCGGATTTCGACCAAAAAAGCCCAAATTGTCATCGATGATAATCTGGAAACGCTGGGTCTAAAATCGGTTACCAAACCGACCGACATCAGTCTACACACTTACAACACCATCCCCTCAAAACCGGCTCATTTCACGGCTGATATGCCCGGTGAGTACGAAATATCAGGGGTAGTCATTCACGGCATCGCCGCCCGGGCGCACATGGACGCAGAAGGTAATAAGGGCGCCACCATCTATACCATCAATGCCGACGACATGAAGATAGCCGTTTTAGGGCATATTTTCCCTGAGCTGAGCGAAGATCAGCTAGAGGCCATCGGCCTGGTTGACATCGCCATCGTACCGGTAGGCAACAACGGCTACACGCTGGATGGGGTCGGCGCGCTTCAGATAATTAAAAAGATCGAGCCCAAGGTGGTAATCCCGACTCACTATACTGATAAAGCCGTCAAATACGAGGTAGAGCAGATGGAGCTGGCTGAAGCGCTCAAGAATCTGGGGATGGAGCCGGCCGATACGCTTGATAAATACAAGCCCAACAGAGGTGAATGGACCGACACCGCAAAACTTATTGTTCTGAAGAGGCAGTAGTTTTCAGAAGACCTTTTTTCTTTAAGCTACGGAGGGCGGAGGTGCTGATTTTGACTTTGAGTTTTTTGCCGTCGACGATCAATGTTTTAACCTGCAAATTAGGCTTCCATACCTTCTTGGTATGGCGCTGAGAAAAGCTTATGTTGTGGCCGTGCTGCTTGCCTTTTTTATCAAAATCTAACCTACGCATAGTCGAGGTGTAATTCTACAGCCTCTAACAGATAAAAGCAACCTTAGGAGTACACCCCAGTACGTTATAACTTTGTTATAACAAAGTTATAACGTACAGAGGGGAAATACTTAAATTTATATATTGACTGACGACTGCCAGCTTATCGACTATACTTATGGCTATGAGTGATACAATGCTGGCTTTGGTTATAGCACTGCCTGTACTGTTTATTTCGATGAGCCTGCACGAGATGATGCACGCTTATGCGGCAGATAAGCTGGGGGATCCGACGGCCCGTTTGATGGGGCGCGTATCGGTTAACCCGATACGCCACATTGACCCTATTTTAACCATTTTACTGCCGTTACTGCTTATAGCTATAGGTGCTAAGTTTATTTTTGGTGCCGCCAAACCGGTGCAGGTCAACTTCAGCCAGCTCAGACACGGCGAGTTCGGTGGTGCCATCGTCGGCATGATTGGTCCGCTGACTAACCTGTTTATAGCCATCGTAGCGGCTCTGATTTTCAATCTGGCAGCACCGACTTCAGAGCTGGCTTATAAAATTTTAGGCTTTACTATTCTTATCAATGTCGGCTTCTTTATTTTTAACAGCATTCCATGGCCGCCGCTCGATGGTTCTCGTCTGCTTTACGCCTTTGCACCCAGGCCGCTGCAGGCGTTCATGGAGGCCATAGAAAGGTTCGGCATTGCCGGCTTGTTGATCTTCATCTTTCTTATCTATTCAGTGTTATGGATTCCACTCTTCAGAATTTTTATCGGTCTGATTCATCTCTTAGCGCCTGGGCTTGATCTAAATTTCCTCCTCCCGGGGTAAAAATTAGAGACCACAGGCAGTGCTATAATAGAATTGGTCGGTTCGGCACAATAAATTTTCTGAACATTAGAACTTCGAAGGGAGTCTTATATGCAGATCGGCCTGCTGGCCGGCTGTGCGGACACCCACTTTGCGCAAGCAGAGTAAATTGCGTGCATAACCGACCGACAAAAAACTCCTCACTCAAGAGGAGTTTTTTGCATATAATAGAGAGTAACGGGGTGTAGCGCAGCTGGTAGCGCGTACGGCCGGGGTGAAGACTGCCAGTGGCAGTCTGCAAGGAAACCTTCTCTTGAAAACTTGTTTTCAAAGATGAAGTTTCGGGGTCGCCGGAGGTGACCGTGAGGACCTCACGGCAAGAATTTCGAGAGCTATACTATCCATAGTAATCCTCGGGGATTGGCGCAGTTGGTAGCGCGCACGGCTGGGGGCCGTGAGGTCAGCAGTTCAAGTCTGCTATCCCCGACCATCTGATAGGATAGAAGGATGTGGCAAGAAAAGAACGGCGCACTTTATAGGAGTTTTGAATTCAAGGACTTCAAGCAGGCTTTCGAGTTCATGATAGACGTAGCAGCCGCCGCTGAAGCCTACAACCATCACCCCAAGTGGCTCAATGAATATAACAAGGTGGAGATCTGGCTCAGCACACATTCTGAAGGTAAAATAACGGATAAAGATCACGCGTTAGCAAAAGAAATAGACAGGATTTACGGTGAAAACGCTTAAATTCGAACATCACCAAGCGCAGTCAATCGTCCAGGCGAAAAAGAATTCCACTTGGCGGTTGTTTGATGATAAAAATCTCTCAGTTGATGACGAAATCAGAATAGTCGATAAGGTTAACCCTGAAGCGCCAGACACATGGCAAGTAATCGGCCATGCTAAGGTGAATGAGGTTGTCGAGAAGCGGCTGGGAGATGTGACGCCCGAGGATATGAAGGGCCACGAAATCTTTGCTTCAGATGAAGAGATGTTGGCAAAATACCGAAGTTATTACGGCGAACGGGTAACGCTGGATACACCTGTCAAAATTATTCATTTTGACTTCACCCCAGTAACAGGGGAGATACCTACTGGCGCGATGCTTCTGGAAGAGGCAAAGCTCTATACAGATGGCGGTTCGCGCGGTAACCCAGGGGAGTCGGCCTGCGCTTATGCTATCTGTAAAATGGATGGAACTGTTGTAGAAAAAGCAGGATACTACATCGGTATAGCTACCAATAACCAGGCGGAGTACTATGGCTTCAAACAAGGGCTTGAGCGCTGTCGCGATCTAGGTATTAACAGAATCAACCTTTATTCCGACAGCGAGCTGGTAGTGAACCAGATGAACGGTAAATACAAGGTCAAAAACCAAGAGCTGGCACCCCTAAACCAAGAAGTAAAAGCTTTAGTTGACTCGTTCGAGAAGGTAATAATTACCCATGTGCCACGGGAGCTCAACAAAATCACCGACAACGAAGTAAATCGCATTCTAGACCAACAAGCGAGGATAAAGCGTAAAAAACGTTGACCGCGTAAGCATAAGGCTCTTGTTATCAGGGGTAAAGTGTGCTATAATGTCCGTTGGTCGGACTGATAGTTGGTCGCCCGCCGTAGCTTTACGCGAAGGCAGGAGGAAAGTCCGGACAGCACATGGCAAGACAGTTGCTAACGGCAACCGGGAGCAATCCTAGGGAAAGTGCCACAGAAACGACACCGCCGGCCCCTAAAGGGTTAGGCAAGGTTGAAATGAGTGGGGTAAGAGCCCACAGCTGCACCAGGTGACTGGCGCAGGAGGTAAACCCTGTCTGCTGCAAGGAGATATGTCGCATTTGAGCAGCCTGCTCGCGGCCGTATCACAAAGAAATCCGCTTGAGCCGGTTGGCAACAATCGGCCCAGATAGATGACCAACCTCGACAGAATCCGGCTTACGTCAGCCCGACCACTAAAAAACCGCCCTCACGAGCGCTTTTTAAGTTAATTCTCCTCAACAGTATCCTTGTATTCATTTAATTGGTCTAAAAT
Source organism: Saccharimonadales bacterium (SeqCode) (assembly GCA_040879175.1). Classification (GTDB taxonomy): domain Bacteria; phylum Patescibacteriota; class Saccharimonadia; order Saccharimonadales; family UBA10212; genus 2-01-FULL-49-22. The sequence continues at coordinate 1,876 of JBBDKW010000012.1, read as the reverse complement.
CATACCCCAATCTGTATTCTGGAATACCTCTTCTAAGACAAATTGCATTGATGAAACTTCCAGCCAGTGGCGAGATCGCTCTCGTGCTAACTCTGTTGCTTGATGGCTTACCACGCCCTCTACTTCAAGTGTATCGATATGTGAAATCTTATCTTTCTTATCCACTATCAACGCGAGTACACGGTCAATGCCCTCGGCAGAGGGTGCTAACAATCCTGGTGATAATTTCAGATCGTGTCCCAGCCCTTCACTAATACTCATAGACTATCTTTCTTCAATGATTATATCTCGTCCCGGCAAATATTTAGGACTTCTTGTTAGCGGTGTCAACTACCGCTTTGAAAGCGGTAGGTTCGTTCACGGCCAGTTCGGCGAGGATTTTGCGATCCAAAGAGATGTTAGCCTTCTTCATGCCGGCAATTAAGCGGCTGTAGGTGGTGCCGTTGTTACGAGCGGCAGCATTTATGCGGGCGTTCCAAAGCTGCCGGAAGGTGCGCTTGCGGTTACGGCGGTCGCGGTAGGCGTACTGTAAAGCTTTAACCTCTGCCTGTTTGCCCATCTTGATGGTTTTTCGCCGGGCGCCAATGTAGCCTCTGGTGGCCTTGCGAACTTTTTTATGCCGCTTGTGGGCGGCCACACCACGCTTAACCCTCATCGCTGCGCTCCGAGGGTAACTTTCAACTTACAACTTTCAGCGTTCAACAAGCTTTCAGATGACAATTCACAGCTGTTAATTGAGAGCTGTGAATTTGTTGTGAATTGAGAGCTGAGAGCTGTGAATTGCATCTTTATACTCCGAGCTGCCGCTTGATGTTCTTGGCTTGCTTACCAGTTAATGTAGCGGTTTGCGACAATCGCCGCTTGCGTGACTGGCTTTTTTTCTCCAAAAAGTGATTAAGGCGAGTGTGCCGGCGCATCACTTTGCCGGTCTTGGTTATCCTGACTCGCTTCTTTGTCCCGCTGTGCGTCTTTAGCTTTGGCACTTTGACCTTTCCTTATAACAAAACTTAACATTCGGCCGGCGAATTGGGGCTCAGAATCAACGACAATGCTTTCGCCCAACTGCTCTTTTAATCTGTCCGCCAGCTTATAGCCCAAATCTCTGTGGGCCATTTCTCGTCCCCGATAGACTACCGTAATTCTGACCTTATGTCCAGCATCCAGAAATTCGTTAACCTTCCTAAGCTTAACGCCCATGTCGTGATTGCCGATTTTGAGGCCGAAGCGCATCTGCTTGAGTTCGGGCGACTTGGCCTTTTTGCGGCTTTTTTGAGCTTGTTTTTCGCGCTGGTATTTAAATTTACCCCAGTCGATTATGCGCACTACCGGCGGTGTAGAGCCGGAGCTGACCTCAACCAGATCCAAGCCGGCATCACGCGCCGCCGCCAAGGCCTCAGTTCGAGAGAGGACTCCCATCTGCTGCCCGTCTTCGCCAATAACTCTAAGACTGTCGGCCCTAATGGCCTCGTTTACCCTGGGATTATTGGCTATCTTAGCTGCTCCTCACCATCTGTTAAGCTGATAATAGCTGAGAAATGCTCAATTATCAATGCTCAAAGCTCAGTGAATGCTTAATGCAGCAATGATTCAATGATATTAATAGCATTGACTATTGTTTTCATTGCCTATTCATTGAACATTGACACTTGAACATTGATTCATTAGACGAACATATGGTCTAGCACGGGTTGGCGGTATTGGAGGGCTTCACTGATGTGCTCGGGGTTTATATCTTTACTGCCAGCCAGGTCGGCGATGGTGCGAGCGACTTTGACCGAGCGCACGTAGGCGCGGGCTGACAGATCCAATTTAGCGGCTGCGCTGTCCAGTAAGTCCTTGGATTCAGGAGTTAACTGAGCCAGTTGGCGGGCCAAGC
>JBBDKW010000011.1:0-20279 GCA_040879175.1 Saccharimonadales bacterium (SeqCode) | reverse complement strand
ACGTAACCCGTACCGGCCTCATATTCCACATATTTTCATTATAGTTCTTTGAGAAGTAAATCTACATAAGCCTTTGGCTCAAGCCAACAGTCGTCGTGAGCTCCATCAAGCTCTACAAATTGATATCTTTGGGCTTCTGGAAGTAGTTTCATTGTTTGAGGATGAAGCATCGTATCATCACTAGCTCTTAAAAGCACAACTTTTGGGTTGTCTCCCGCAGGCAAATTTCCTGTCTTGTGACGAGTTAATAAAAAGTAAGTTTTCTGTGGTTTGGTTAAAATATACCAACCGTTATGCATCATCTTATTAGCCCACCAACCAAGGCCTTTATTACGTCTATGGTATCGAAGCTCATTTATTAATTTTCGAATTACGCCCGAAACTATATTTCTACCGGGCCAATACGGCAAACCGGCCAGGACTATGAGTTTTGCCTTTGCAGTCTTGGGCACTAAAAAACATCCTGCCGAATGAGCAAAGATAATGTCTGCGTTTTCGACGTTGTCAGTAATCTTAAATCCAGCTCGGTTTAGACTCTCAATGAACCTCCTGCTTTGCCATGCACCCTCAGCCCAGCCGTAAACGACAGCGACAGTTTTCATCTAAAAACCCTTCTTTACTTGATCTAATCGCCAGTCCTTGACTTTATCATTAGAGTCAAATTCTATAGTTCCTTCAAAGTAGCTCCCGCTTAATGCCAGCGGCAACCATATTCCGTCGCCACTCCACATCTGACCATAGGGTACGTCATGCAACTTAAACCAGCTTGGTCGCATCTCCTCTGTCTCTGTCGGCTCACCCGCCCATTTATCGCACAAATAAGCTGTTACGTTGTTTATCGGTTGAGATTTGTCGGAACCTCCCCTAAAAACTAGCTGGGCTATTTTGCGATAGTTCTCTGGGGTAACGCCTATTTCTTCTTGACACTCTCGTATCATCGCTGCCTCAGTTGATTCGCCTACCTCAACCTTACCACCTATTCCATTCCAAAGATCAGCTCCATGACCACGCTTTTTATACCCTAATAAAATCTTTTTGGGCCTTGATAAAAACACTAGCGTACGATCTGTTTCTCGGTTCATTAGAAGTTAAGTTCTACGCTCACAGGTGCGTGATCGGAGCCCATGACGTTGGCGTGGATTTCGGCCTTTTTAATCTTACTTTTAAGTTTCGAAGATACCAAAAAATAATCTATCCGCCAGCCAACATTTCGTGCTCGGGCATTGGCCCAATGTGTCCACCAGCTATAGTGACCGTTGCCCCTTTTGAACATCCTAAACGTATCAACAAACCCGGCATCGATGTACTTTTGAAAACCCTCTCGCTCCTCTTTAGTGAAGCCCTTTTTGCCCTCGTTTTCTTTGGGCCTAGCCAAGTCGTTCTCGGTGTGAGCCGTGTTCAAATCGCCGCAAAAAATAACCGGTTTATGTTTCTCCAACTCTCTGACGTAGGCCAAAAACGCCGGGTCCCAGTGCTTATACTTCAAATCCAAACGGGTCAAGTCATCTTTAGCGTTGATGGTATAAACATTGACCAGCCAAAACTTATCAAACTCAGCTGCGATCACTCGACCCTCAGTACCCGAATCCCGATCTTTGTCGTCGGTCAGACTAAACCGTTTCGCGTAGTGAGCGGGAAAATCATTAACAACTCTCAGCGGTTTTATTTTAGTAAAAATTGCCGTGCCGGAGTAGCCGGCTTTGGCCGCTGAGTTCCAGCATTCTTCATAATCCGGAAAATCAATTTCGGCCTGCCCCTGTTGTGCCTTTGTCTCTTGTAGGCACAGAATATCCGGTTTATGCTTAGCCATAAACTCCTGTAAAGCGCCTTTTCTAATCACCGCCCTTATACCATTGACGTTCCAAGAATAGATCTTCATTAATCTCATTTTACCAACTTTGAGCACGCAAAACCTGTAAACAAACTCAACCTTTCCCAAGCGGAGCCGGATCGGTCTGCGTCCTACCGTCCGCGAATGGGTGGTTTGTTTATCGGTTTTGGCGTGTGATTTCCCTTTCTTGTTGGCGGCGCTTTATGGTCTCGCGCTTGTCATAGGTTTTTTTGCCTCGCCCAACGGCAATACGCAACTTTATGTATCGGCCGCCTGTTAACAGTTCAAGTGGGACGATTGTGTTGCCTTGCTGTTTTGCGGCTACTAGCCTATCGATCTCTGCTCTTTTGGCAAGCAATTTCCGGGTGCGTGTTTGTGCATCATCTGATATCTGTATACCCCTGGTGCCGGTAACTTGGACATTTATCAGCCACAGCTCATTGTCTTTAACGGTCACATAGGCGCCGCGCAGTGTCCCGTGGCCCAGCCGCAACGCTTTAGTCTCGGCGCCCGTCAGCTGCAGGCCCACTACTAAGCTATCACCCAGCTCGTAATCGAACTTGGCACGCCTGTTGACGATGCGCTTGTTGCTTTCGGGCTTCTTCTTAGCCATAGGATAAGTATAACCTCTTCCAGAAGAAATTAGACTAATAACTAGTTATCTCAACCTTCCTGCATACTTTTTAACCGGCCAGTTAAAAAGTATGCACTTTAAAGAAGTTAGAAACTTTAGCGAGAATTTTTACAGATTTTGGTTTTCGATGCCGGCTTGGGCAACCGCTTGTTTGACCACATTCCAGACGCTGGCATCACCTTGCTTTTCTTTGAGCCAGTACCACCACTCTACGCCCCATAAGTCGATCGTGCGCATTCCGGTGTCTTTGCCGTATTCAATACGTTTCTTTAGCCTATCGGCATTCATCGATTTAAACTGCTCCGCCACCGAAATTTCCGTTATTTGCTTAAAGTTAGGCGCCCACGGCTCGGCCTGCAATTCGTGGATTATCATATCCTTACCGCTAGCTAGCTCACCGCCTCCGGCTAATGCGGCATAAAACCACGACGGCAACGGGTATTCAAAGTAGCGTTTAGTTATAGTGGTGTCCCAAACCCGCTTATAAACGGATATCGCAAACCTGTCTGGAGTCGGTTCTCCTACCGGAATACCAACCCAATTATTACTGCGGCTAATAATAATTGGATGTTTAGAGTCCCATTGTTTTACCATCTGGAATTCCTTAACTAGCCTCTCGCGTGTAAAATCCTTGCACTCACCAAAAACCTCCATAAAGAATTCATTTTCAAGCTCGTAAGTACTTAACGCTGGGTTAGTTTTGTATCTATCAACCACAGCTTTCATATATTTAAAAAGATGCGGCTCCCATGCTTCCCTGGTTTTAGTATCGACTGTTATCCATTTTGGTTCGTGGCACTCCGGCCAGCGAGGTTGGCGTAGGCCGACTGCCAGACTGACCTTGGCGCTGTACTTATTTGCTATGGCAAATTGTCTATCAAGTTCTGAGAAGTCATATGTACCCGGAGTCGCTTCGATTTCTTTCCAGTAACTTACTAATCGTATCTGCCTGATACCTAAATCGCCCAAAATTGCATTTAGTGTCTCATCCGAGTCAAGACCAAAACTTTCGGCATAATCCTGAACAAAGCTTGTCCCAATTACTAACGGCTCCGAATTATGTTTATGAATATACCACTCGGCAATCCCGTAAGATACACCTGATACGAATAAAACAATTACTATCAATACGGCTAAAATTTTCCGCCATATGCCTCCACGCCAAACATATCGGAGTACCGGCTTCAGCCAACTTACAGGATTCCAGCTTACACTGGTAGCTACCCCCTTCGATTTTTTAGCCATAAGCTGATATCCTTATGTAGACTGCTGATAAATGATAAATAATAAAAAGCTAACGCTTAGTATAGTTATACCAGTCTTTAACGAAGAAGACTACTTAGCCGATTGCCTTGACTCTATTACCGCACAGTCGGAATTACCTGACGAAGTGATTGTCGTTGACAATAATTCTAGCGATCGCAGCATGGCGATCGCTAAGGAATATCCCTTCGTCAAAATAATCTCGGAGAAAAAACAGCACCAGGCCTTTGCCCAAAAAAAGGGCTTTGATTATTCCAGCAGCGAAATATTGGGCCGTATAGATGCAGACTGCGTTTTACCAAAAGATTGGGTAAAAAAAGTAAAGTTATCATTCGCCGCTGACCCAAAGACAGCGGCCGTTACAGGCGGTCTTTACCCTACAGAAATTTTCTTTGTGCAGACAGCGCGCTTGTTATTTTATCTGTACCACATAAGGCTGCCGAAACTGGTAATCGGGCATCATATGCTATACGGTTCGAACTCTGCTTTTCGGCGTTCGGCTTGGCGGAAGATAAGCCGACATGTTTTACAAAGGCCAGATATTTGGGAAGATTACGATCTGAGTTTCTGCCTTAACGACTACGGCAGAATAACTTTTCTTGATGGTATTGAAGTTCAAGCTTCACTTCGCACCGTGAGACACTCTTTGCTATGGCTCTACCGCTATCAATATCGCGGTATTCGAACTGTCTTTTTGAGGGCACCGTTTCAGCGGGCACTGATTTATGCGGCTATCTATAATACTTTAATCATCCCATACATACTTCCGTATTTTCTAGACAACGCTCGTTATTTACTGACAAAAAAAATTATGGAAAAAAGACCGGCCGCGGAGAACTATTCTGCTAGTGGCCGTTCACTCAACCCTAAAACAATAGACTGATTTCCAGCCTTTCATTGTAAAGTACATAACCACCAGCTAATCTAAAGTCATGAAGGCTAAACCGCCGGCGGTTTCGATTGTCATTCCCGCATACAACGAAGTGACCTATATCGATAGATTACTTGACGCTCTGACAAAACAAAGCTTTAAGGATTTTGAGGTAATTGTATCTGATGCCGAGTCCAAAGACGGTACTGCTGAAGTAGTAAAAAGGTTTGAAGATGAATTAGATATTAAATTCATTGAATCGCCGCCCAAAGGCCCAGCCCATGGCCGAAACATCGGCGCTAAACTGGCTAATGGAGAGTGGCTGCTATTCTTAGACGCCGACGTCGATATAGACGACCCGAGCTTTATACAAACTCTTGTTGGCGAAACGGAGCTTCATAACTGGAACACTTCATCGGCCAAAATGACTACTAAAAATGGCCCGAATTACTCTCTCCTATTCCATTATCAGAGGCTTTTGTCGCACACCAAAAGGCCGGTGGCGTCAGGTTACTGCATACTTACCAGACGAGCTCACTTCGAAAAAGTCGGCGGTTTTAACGAGAACATTCAGTTCGGGGAAGACTATGAATATGTTAGCCGAACCGGCAAAAAAAGCTTTGGCTTTGTTAATAATACATATTATTATGTTGATCCTCGTCGAAATAAAGCTGAAGGTGTGCGACTCCTCTGGAAAGGCACCCTAAACGAGATTTATAGGCTCTTGTTTGGGTATAAAAGACTCGAGAAGAAGCCTATTAAATATGAGTTCGGAAAGCACCCTAAAAGGAAATGATTAAAAAACTAAATCGTCGGAAACTTATTATCCAACTTTTGGAATATATGGTTGGCGGCGGTGTTTACTTTTGGAGCGGCTATCTAGTTTTTGCCATTTTTTATTCTGCTGTCGGTTGGGACTGGCTCTGGGCAAAGATACTAGCTGACTTCGTGGGTTGGAATCTGAACTTTTTTGTTCAACGCTATTGGGCTTTTAACGACCCCCGCCTAAAGCATAAAGCAATTCAGATTTCAGGTCGTTACATCATTATCACGGCCGCTAACTTTGTGATTGACTACCTGATGATATGGGGCCTTAAAGGTCTGGGCGTTACTCCATACCTTGGCTTCTTCGTCACATCCGGCTTCTTCACTATCTGGAATTACGTCTGGTACAAATTCTGGGTCTTCAACCCAAATCAAAAGTCAGTCAAAGCTTAATTTGCGGGGTTGGTTTGTTTGAGGCCGTTTGGTTGCACAATAACTTGGCAGGCGGACCATAGTCCCTTTCCGGCGGCTTTGGCGACAGCTTCGAAACCCTTAAAATCGTCGATTCTCTGATACGGAAATAGGGTATACGCGAAGCCGTAACCCTCTGAAATTAACTTCTCTTCCACAAGTGTTCCATCCGGAAGATAGACATATCTCAATAGTCGATCGTAGCGGTCACGGTTGGTGTTTAGCGGGTCGGCTTGCAAACGCACCCTGCTCTTGCCTATCAGCCTTTTAATGTAATCTGCGGCCTGCGGGCCATAGCATTGGACCGGGGTGTTTGGGCGATGGGTTTCGGGCGTATCAACGCCTATCATTCTGATGATTTCATTTGAACCGTTCATATTCACTGCAACGGTGTCACCGTCTATAAACTCACTGACGGCATACAGCCCCGGCTGTCCCACCTCGGCCCTTTTTCTTAGTACATCAATTTGCAAGATGAGGAGTACGCCGAACGCGATCAGCGCGATTAGCACCAACCACCAAAACCACAACCGGCGGTTTTGGGCCTCGGTTTTCATTTAATAGTCGATGCCTTTGTTGGCAAAGAATTTGTCGTCGAAGTGGTGACGGAGTTTAGTCATACTGGTGGCGATATCGACGCTGCCTAAAAGCTCCTTGGGAAAATTGCGGCCGGTCAGGCAGAGGCTGGTCTTTGGCGAGCGTTTATTAATGAGGTTTTTCAAGCTGCTTTTCGGCAACAGCCCTTCAAAAACGGCGTTGTTAATCTCGTCGCAAACCACCAGCCCGAATCTACCGCTGGAAACTGCCTGAAGCGCCACTTCATACGTTTCTTTGGCAGCTTTTTTATGTTGTGCAGGTGTTATTTCCTTATCGCTTAGAGCGCCAGCGTTATAAAATCCCCTACCTCCTTTGTAGAAGAACAATTGATCTCCAAGTATGAGCTGTATTTTTTTGATAAAACCGTGCTCGCTGACTTCCCAGTGCTTGATAAACTGAATAAACGCCACCCGCCAGCCATTGCCGAGCGCACGGGCCATCAAACCAATCGCCGCGCTGGTTTTACCCTTGCCTTCTCCGGTGAAAACCACCACCACCGACTTTTTAGTCTTGTAATCTTCAAAAGGCATTTGTTCAATTATAGCTTGGTCGTGGCAGCTCTTCGCCCCTGCACCTTTGTTTCAGGAGTACATGGAGCACGCTAGCTCTGCAGACCCGGTTTAGGTCATGGCCAGATGGCAAAGTAATTTCAGAATCTTCAAGTAGAGCATGGAGGGTCTCTAGGGCTGGAATACTCTCACTCCCGAGATCTATTTCTTCACTGGCTTTTTCTTCTATCAGCGCCAGCTTATTACCGTTGTAACTATAGCAGGCAAAGACGGACGAGCCGATATCTTTGGCAACCCTATCTCGAAGGACTTCATCTGAAAAAAGCTCCGGCTGAGACATTTCGACGGCGGACTGTACAACATTCGCAACCAATACTCGAGGTGCCATTACATCGTCCTTCCAGTCTTGCTTAACTTTAGCTTCCAGCGCCTTGATGTGGCCTTTATATATGGGCAGATCGGGAATAAAACGGCCATGGAGTATCGACCACGGATTGTTTGATGTTATCTCTGGCCTGCTCTCTGGTGACATATCTATATAATAAAATAAAAACACGAATTTTTCCAGGTGTCTGAATGCTATGAGTTTTGCATTTTTTGCAAATAGTATTATAGTGAATCTTAGGACTAATTAACGGAGGGAGATAAAAATGTTTACTAGGCCACAGATAGCAACGGTGGTAGCTGAGTTTTTGGGCACGGCCACGCTGGTGATGGTCGCTTTAATTTTGAGCCAGACGACAGCCGTTTCGTACTTCATTGGGACAAGTGTGGCGGCAACTCTGGTGGTGCTATATATGATTTTTGGTTCAATTTCGGGCGGATATTTCAATCCGGCTATCACATTCGGTATGTGGACAGCCCGGCAGATCAGCACGCTAAAGGGTGTGATGTACGTTGGCGCCCAGTTGCTCGGAGGACTAGCGGCGCTTGAACTATTCCAATACTTCACGAACCGTGAACTCCAGGCCAAAAACCTGGCGTTTAGCACACCCGTTTGGCTGGCTGAGGTTGTCGGAACGGCAATCCTTGCCATGGCCTTAATAGCTGCTATCCGCAAAGGATTTGACACACTGCAGACTGCCGTTGTCTATGGAGTTGCATTCTTTGTTGGTATCCTAATCGCGGCTACGGCTTCGGCGGCTTACCTGAACCCGGCTATCGCGCTAGGCGAACGCAGTTGGAACGCGGTTTACGTTCTTGGCCCTCTGGTTGGCGGACTCATCGGTGTCAACTTGTACAACATGTTGATGGCCTCAGACAAACCTTTCCGCTTACCCAGCCGCAAAAAATAACCTACTTGCCAATCAAGTCTTCTTCGAACGCTGTAATCCCTCTGATGGTCGGCGGGTATTTCGATGTGTCCGGGAAGTCAAGGTCCATAATCCGGTGCCAAACGGCGTTGATAAGTTTCGTAAAGCGCGTAAGTTCCTCTGGCTCGTACGCCAATTCCAAACCGGGCAGTAATTTACCGTTGGCGTCTGCCTCTATAAACTCTATCCTGCCTTTATCCACCGCCAGCTTGCCTTGGTAGCTTGCGGAGTTCTCTACTAAAAGTTTATAAAAAAGCAGCTGCTGGCGGTATTTATGGAGTTTGATGCTTTCGTATTCATCCTTGCCTTGCCAGCCGGCCGCTGGCCGGCCTGTTTTAAAGTCAATAACTTCTATTCTGCCGGCGTCTTTAAAGTGGAGTATGTCTATTTTCCCGCTCAGGCGGGCATCATTCACTACCACACCGTCGTTATTAAAACCGCGCTCAGCTAAGTCTTTGGCTTCGAAAATGCCACTCCTTCCTTTCATGTATTTGGCAAGGGCTCCGCGGCCGCGGGCGCTCAATCGTGTGTGATCGGATTTTTTAAGATGTTTCCTCTCAAGCATATCGCCAAAGTAGCCTTGGATGGCAGATATACTGGGCAGGCCGCCGTTTTGGCGCAGCTCGGTGTGAAGCCACTTCAGTGTCTGGTGAACGCTGTCGCCGTAAGCGGCTGACGGGCTCAGAGCCTCGGGAAAGCGCAGTAGATTGTGCATCAGGAAGAAATACGGGCCGCCTTCGGCGACGTCCAAGAAATTATTCAGGTGAGTAACGCTCAGCTTGTACTCATCGAGTATCGGTGCCATCAGCGACGGTTTATCGGCTATGATCTGGCGAAAACGGTAGGACCAGTCGGTAGATAAGATCTCGGCGGCTTTGACAGATGGCGGTTTACTGATTTGTTTAACGGTTAGTTCGCTTATGCCGTCGATGAAACTCAAAGCCGGCGATAACTTGTTGTCCAGGTCGTGGCTATAGCCGCAGATATGTAGTGTCTGTTTAGCCCGCGTTAAGGCCACAAAAAGCAGGCGCAGTTTGTCGTTGTCGCTGTCTCCGGCCGGCGCGATCGGCAAATTGTGCGGTAGGCTGATACGCGGCGTCCGGCTTCTAGCCGTCGGCCCCCATACTTCATCCTGGGCGTTGATGGCGAATACGGCCTCAAATTCTAACCCCTTGGCCTTATAAGCCGTCATTACCTGCACCGCGTTAGTGGACTGCGTATGCGGATTGGTATCGATTATTTTCAATCCGGCCGCTTGGTTCAGTTTAATGAATTCGGTCAGGTCTTTTATGCGCAGCGCCTGGTTGGGCCGCCACTGCCTCAGGTGGTGGCGTAAAGTAGATAACTGCCCCAGAAGGGTTAAATAGCTTTCAGTCGCCTGTTCGTAACGCTTAGCACTAAAGTAGTATTCCTTGAAGGGAGAGGTAAACTTAGCCTCATCCACGCCACTGAGCGTCCCGCCTACTAGCCGGTCAAGCATGTATTCCATGGGTTCCAGCCGGCTGCGTTTGGCCAGGTCCGTAAACCAAGCCGTGATGGCTATGATTCGGGCATTTTTGTGCTTGGCTAAAACCTCCAGCCAATGGCGGTGTTTTTTGTAGCACTCCAAAGAGACGCCAATTAATGTTTCGGTAGGCAGGCCCCAGAAATCAAATCCAAGGACCTGGCCAAACAGCGCGTCGGCTTCGTCTTGGTTATTTTCGGCCAACGCCACCACCAGTTCGGCCATCGAAGTTAACTCTACGATGACAGGGGCGTCCAGAATATTTTCGCGGCGCTCATAAGCCACGGGGATATTTTTTTCTCCCAGATACGGCATCAGGCGCTCCAGGTATTTGTGCCGCGGCGCGATTATGGCGATCTCATCTGGCGCCGTGCCGGCGTTTATGAGCCTATCCACTTCCTCGGCAATCCAACTATACTGCGCCAATTCGCTCGAGAACGACTGGTAATCAATGGTTTTAGATTTGAATAACTTTTTAGCAACCAGCTGTTTAGCGGCGCCCGGCACGACCGATTCCAGCCGGTCAGTAATTTGCTCGGCTACGGCTTCGGCCACCTTCAAGAGGCCGGCGTCGGAGCGGTAGTTATCGTTCAAGACTATCGGCTCGATCTGATAAAGCTTGGCAAAGGCCGCCATGTTCGAAGCTTCGGCTCCCTGGAAAGCATAAATCGCCTGGTCGTCATCGCCCACGGCCATGATGTTCGGCCGGCCTTCATGCACCGGGTTATTACCTAGCGCAATCAGCATCCGCAGCTGGGCTTTATTAGTGTCCTGGAATTCATCCACCAAAACATATTGGTAGCGTTCCTGAAGATTAAACCGCAGCTCGTCGCTGCTTTCCATGGCATGGACCGATTCCATCACCATGTCCTCGAAATCATATAGGCCTTGGCTGCTCATACTGTCCAGCAGTTCTTGGTAGACGTTCGCCAGGGCGTGCATTTTACGGTAATTCTGCCCGCCATCTTTAAAAACATTTTTGCCGGCGGCATCTTTTTGACACCAATTGTTGCGCCACTGCGTAATTTTTGTAGCGTAACGGCCGCCGGCATCGGTTTGGGCGATGGCCGCACCGAGTTCAGCGGCGCATTCGTCGGCAAACCCCGGAAAGCCTAAGATTAACTTGCCGGTTGCCAGTTTTTGGACGCTTTTTAGCAGTTTTTCATATTTTGTCAGATATTTAGCCAGCGGCGACTCGGTAAAAGTCTCTGCCAACACCCCTGATAGCACGTCTATAGCTTTTTTGTTGGCGTTCAGGAGCAAATGGAGCTCCGTCGGCGTCACGGCGTTCTGTTTCAGCCAACCGATGGCGTCCAGGGTGTCTTTGATAAAAATATAATTGTCGCCTACCTTTGTGCTAAGCGGATTACTATGCGGCAGAGTTTCAAATATTTCTGCCAGTAGCTGGTATCTTCCAAGCTCATCTACCTGCTGCAGCAACTGCCGGCCGTTAAAGTGGTCCGGGTACTGGTTTATAATGTCCACGCCAAAGCTGTGGAAGGTGTGAATCGCCACATGGTAAGCCTGCCGGCCGATAATTTCCTCCAACCTTTCGCGCATATTACGAGCGGCGTTGTCAGTAAAAGTCAGGCACAATATGTTGCCCGGCCCAACATCAGCCTTGTTCAAAATGTTGGCCACTCTGGTAGAGAGCAGCTGGGTTTTACCTGTTCCCGGCCCGGCAATCACCAACACCGGCCCGTCAATCGTCTCAACGGCCTTCTTCTGTTGAGTATTCAACCCGGTTAAAGCTCGTTTAAAGCCTCTCTCCACTTCTTTATTTTACCCTAGTCACGATTTACAGATCCAAGCAAAGGATTTGTAGTGAAATTAAATTGGATTAAACTAGTACAATTAGTTTATGAACGAGGCAGAGGGAGCAGAGTCTCTACTATTAGAAGTTCTCGGTGTAGCATTTTTGATGTATGTACTTAATGCTACTGAAGCTGAGGTTATAGCACGCTTTACAGAAGCTAAAACACTAAATGCTCAACAAGAGGAGTCCTTATCCCAGCTCCTACAGTTTATAAAAACCACAGGAATAAGCTTAGATAAGTCGTCGCCACTTTGGCACCTCAACCTAGATGTTTTTGCTTCGCAAGCTACAGGTCACAATACGAGCTGCGCGAATGTACTTAGGACTATTGCAGGAGGTACCATTGAAGTACCAAAAAGCAGTGATAAAATTTTAGGAATCCTTTATCAGTTTGCTGGAGATTTTTATTCTCTATTTTTAATTCCTAAAGATAAGAAAAGCCCAGACCCTTTCCAGCCTACACTTAGCAATGTTGCTTTTAGGCACAGCCGCAAAAATGAGCTAGAGAATGCAATACTGACTGATAAAGCACTTGTAAAACTGTTTGGGAATGAAGAACTAAGCAAACCGGCAATTCAAATAACAGGCTATATTCATAGGAGTACAGGACAGGGTGGCTCCATTCAGCTTGTTATGTTGCCCGAAATTATATTGCGCAATGCCTGGCACCTTGCATTACTTGGATCAAAACAACCTGACCTAAAGCAATTATGTGATGCAATTAAAAAGACGGTGCGTACTTTGCGCGCTGCTGCTGACGGCAAAAAAGCATCCATACCAGTAAGGGTAGCTTTTACAGGCGTTGTTTTACCTAAGGATAAACAAGAAATTAAATTACCGTGGGGAGTTTTACGAAGTGCAACAGATCAAGATGAGAACCTGATGCCCGCCGTATTTGCTGATGGAGCTCATTCGACCACGACAGTCAAAGGAGAGACGGTAACTGTTAAGTATTCAGGAGACGTAATTTTAGAAACAGAAATGCCATACCGTGCCTTTATTGGTAGTTGGAATCAAATAGCAGGAAGTTCTATGGGTATTAAGTTACCAGCAGGGTTTAATGACTATGAAGTTATCCAAAAACGCATTGAGGCCGTCGAAATTGGACTGCTGTTTGCTACGCAGCGTGAAAACGAGCGGCCAAGAGTGGTATTTCCTTGGAGAGCAGAGTTTGATCCCCTAGGATTTGGTCATTCTGCTTCGTGGCGTAACCCTCAAACCCTTCCATTATTGCTGCCAGCTAGATTAACTCAAAATGAAGTGAGCAGTTGGGAAAAATGGATTAAGTTAATTGACTCCAGAAGAGTGCCTTCAGTTGAAGTAGCAATTCATCGTATATTATTAGCCGAGACTGAACGCAAAGACCCTGTTGATGTACTAATTGATGCCGTTATAGCTTGGGAAAATCTCGTTGGTTCACCTAGCGGAGAACCGACTCTCCGCGTAAGCGCATCCCTAGCTTGGCTACTTGGGAAAGATTCTAATAAAAGAGCCGTACTACAAAGCAAATTTAGTAAGCTTTATAACTTACGTAGCCGTGTAGTTCACGGAAGCGGTGTTTTAACAGTGCAAGAAGCTACAACACAGCCTCAAGAAGCTGTAAAGACCGCTCTTGAAGCACTACGTGAGATATTTGACAATAAGCCTGAGCTTCTTAAAAATTGTAAAGACAGTACTGAAAGAAGCAAAAAAATTATTCTACAGAGCTAGATTCGCTCTAGTAGGCTGAATTTAAAATCGTATTGGTTTTTTTCGTCAGCCGAGTGCGGCTCGCGAAGGAGTTAGGATGCGTTTATGGTTGATTTTTACGGGCTTATGGTATAGTATTTCTGTTGAAGACCCTCGGCACCGCAGTTTTTAGACTGCACATGCGGAGGGCCTTTTATTTTCCAGGGAAAACAGACATAAATCCCTTACGGCCCGTCTTTTTGTTTTCTCGTACGTGAACATAAAATAATTCCTTGTTTCTAGTCATACCAGTAAACTGATGTAGTGTTTCGTTAGGATCGTTTGGGTTCTGCATTGCCCTTGGCGGCAAAGTGCTGTTTCTAATCAGGTCAACAGCACAGAGAAAAAGCTTTAGGCGACGTAATCTATCCCCAGGCACTTTACTACCTAAATGTGCCCAGAAATCATTGATAAATATTTTATCCCTAGTGAAATATCTAGACTTTATATATGGCTGTCTGTGAGGAGAGCGTTTTCTAATTTTGTTGTGCTCTCGTCTCGCCGCTCGAACCACTTCTTTATATGAAGTGCCAGGTAGTTTCCCGAGCTTTGATTTGTAAATTACTGAAAAGTCTTGATGAGCCATGTATTATTTCTAGCCCACCGATTTACATCTATTATACCCCTGTTTTTCGAAAGAATATAGAAGAATGGTGCCTCTGGTAGGATTCGAACCTACAACTCTGCCGCTAGAATCGGCAGTTTCTATCCATTGAATTACAGAGGCAAAAATAAAGAAGGGTTTTTAGAGAGATCTGAGTTTTTGGCGACTAAAAATCATGATTGCATAAATTATACCTCTGTTTCTGGGGCTATACAATTAGCTCGGAAGCCGGGATAATCGTATGAACAATTTTGTGACGTAGAATGCAGGAATGAAAAATATTTGAAAAACGACCGCGAAATACAATGGAGCTAGCAAATTCACAAAAAATGGGTCACTGTGAGCAGCGTCGTTTAACCAAAAGTTCAAAGAAACAAATAGACAGACAATAAGGTCTGATGCCCAGTAGATTTTAACCCAGCCATCGCGTTCTATCTTTTTGACTTTTGTCATTAAATGACGAGGCAGGTGCGGAAAATGTCTCTCAATCCTTATATCTGCTAAATTGTCGTAAGTCTCTTTGATGTAGGGCCAGCCGTATTTTTTAGCGATCAGGGAATAATAGTAATAATGTGTTTTATTTAGAATCTCCCCTTTTCTGACGAAATAGTGCAGTTTGCGGTACATATTTCTTTCGCGACGGTAGTCTTCTCTGTCCGTTCGCTCAGCTTTTAGCACAAGGATGTGAGGCGGCACATGCACGGGCCAAGGACTTCGGCGGAAAATAAGTAATAAATATCCGGTTACAAAAACATAAATATGCAATATTACCCGGATTATTATGTTTGAGTCAGGATACATAAGCGGATTATATATCCATTTTTGATGTGAATACAGCTACTTTACTCGATCAAGAACAGTAAATTCAAGATCGTATTGGTTTTTTTTGTCGGCGGGGTATTTCTCGGTCGAGACCTGCTTCCAAGCTTTCGGGTCGTAATAAAAGAATTTGTCGCCTTCGACTTCAGCATCAACTTTAGTCATGTAAATTCTGTCAAGTAAAGGCATCGCCTCTTTATAAATCTGTTCGCCGCCGATGATGAAAATCTCGTCGGCGCCCTCTGATTTTTTAGCAAGCTCTATCGCCTCGTCCAGCGAACCAGCCACATTGCATCCCTCTGTCGCAAAACCCTTATTACGCGTTATAACGATGTTGGTGCGGCCGGGCAAAGCCCGGCCAATGGATTCGTGCGTCTTACGGCCCATAATAATCGGATGCCCCATCGTAACCTGCTTAAAACGCGCCAACTCTGCCGGTAGATGCCACGGCATACCGCCCTCTTTGCCTATGACTCCGTTTTCGGCTATCGCCACAATCGTCGATATCACTAGTCTCTATTCCTTCGACGCAAACCGGTCTAGCTTGGCGTGGATACGCTCATCTAAACGCGCACTTGTCTTTAATACTTCCTCGAGATAAGGAAAACGTTCGCTTCGTTCATGTAGGAACTGCCTATGGTTATTGGTAACTCTTAGGGCTAAGCGACCAAGTTGAGTAAACCTTAGATCGTCCTCATCTGTTCTAGTTTCAGATAAGCGTAACGCAACCTCGCCAGCTTTCAGGCCTGTTTTATAATAGCCTAGCCTCTCTGCAGTATTGAACGTCTCACGTGGTAGCGAGCCCTCTCTATGATCAATTATGTCGTCTGCAGCACTAAGCACAAATGCAGGCACGTCTCCATATAGGTTTCTGTAAAGATATTGGCGAATGACGGTTTCGCTTGAGCCGTCTGATTCAGTTTTAATCTCCCAAGAAACGTCCCCTGCTCTACAGCCTGTTTTTTCGTGTATTTCTGGATGTTCGCATTCACCGATATCGTGTAATAAGGCTGCAACCCGCAAGGCCATAATATGCCCAACGTCAAATCTCTCATCACCAATTTTGTTTTGGACTGCTAATAACGGCCTAACAATAACGGCCTCTGTATAAGACATATGACGGACAGGATGCACATCGTCTCCTAAATCCTCAATCATTAAACCTCGGTCGTAGGCATAGTCTTGGCTATAACGGGCTGGTTGAGTGGCGTGGTGAAGACCATAAGAACTATCGACATAACGCTCATGAAGAGAGCTATAACGGACAATTGGCAGAAAATCACCATCTACTATTTCTCTATGGCTAAAACTATCTCCCATAGTACCCTCCTGGATTCTTTTTGTAATTTGCGGCTTCTGAGTGCATCATTCAAATTTATACCGCTATCGGAGCCCAGATTGCCGGATGAGGGTCGTAGCCAATTAATTCGAAATCCTCAAACTTGAAATCGTCGATATCTTTGACGTCGGGATTGATTTTCATCGTAGGCAGCTTCTTTGGCTTTCGCTTCAGCTGCTCGTTGACTTGATCGAAGTGGTTCAAATAAACGTGGGTGTCGCCAAAGACGTGAACAAATTCTCCCGGTTTTAGGCCGGTAACTTGGGCTATCATCATAGTCAACAGCCCATAAGACGCGATATTAAACGGTACTCCTAAGAAAGTATCGGCACTGCGCTGGTACATCAAGCAAGATAACTTACCGTTGACTACATAAAACTGGAATAGCAGATGGCACGGTGGCAGGCCCGAAACAGCCATTTCTTCGATATCGGCGGTGTTCCATGCCGATACAACAATCCGCCGCGAGTCTGGATTCTTCCTGATAGTTCCGATGGCCTGTTTTATCTGGTCGATATGCCGGCCGTCGGGCGTCGGCCAGTTGCGCCACTGATAGCCGTAAACCGGTCCCAGCTCGCCCCACCTACGTGCAAATTTATCATCCGATTTAATCTCGTCCGTAAACTCGGCAATCCCTTTTTTCCACTCCTCACTGGTGCTATCTGGCACCTTTTTTCCCTGCTCCATCAAGTAATGCTTATAGGGCCAGTCGTCCCAGATATGGACGTCGTTATCAACCAGGTATTTGATGTTGGTACTTCCCTGTAAAAACCAGATAAGCTCATGGATAATGCCGCGCGTGAACATCTTTTTGGTTGTCAGCAAAGGAAATCCCTCACTTAAGTCAAAACGCATTTGCCGGCCGAAAACGCTGATGGTGCCAACGCCTGTTCTGTCGGACTTTTTAACACCGTTGGCTTTAATGTCGGTCAAGAGCTCCAAATACTGCCTCATACGGCTATAATTTTACACCGACTTAATTTGCTAGACTGTTGTATTTTAAGTAAGCTTAAGGGTAATGGTAGCAGTAAAAACTAAAACAAAAAATAAGCCTGAGACTATGCTCCCTCCATCGCTCCAACCGATTGCCGGTGGTATGCAAGGTTTTGTTGAGACACTAAAAGCACGCGGTTTTGAGGGTGAGGCTGACATTAGCGAGGAAACTCTTGAATTCTACAGCCATGATGCTTCGCTGTTCGAGTTAAAACCACAGATGGTGGTTTACCCTAAAAACACCAAAGATTTACAGCGGCTGGTGACATCGGCATATTTCAGCCGCCACCAGATTCCCGATCTGTCGCTGACCGCCCGTAGTGCCGGTACCTGTATGTCCGGCGGGGCGATAAACGACTCGGTAATTATCGACTTTACGCATCACTTTAAAAAGATTGAAAGCGTCAGCCAGACTTCCGCCCGTGTACAGCCGGGAGTGCTCTACCGTGAGTTTGAAAAAGCTACACTGTCCAAAGGCGCGCTGATGCCGGCTTTTCCCGCTTCAAGGGACCTGGCAGCCGTCGGCGGCATGGTAGCTAATTTTGCCGGCGGTGAAAAATCGCTGCAATACGGAAAAATAGATAATTTTGTTAAGAAGCTGCAGGTCGTTTTAAGCGACGGTATGGTCTATAAACTGAAAGCTTTGGACAAAAAAGAGCTGGCCGCCAAAAAAGCCCAAAAGAACTTCGAGGGTGAAATCTATCAGCAAATGTTTGAGCTGCTTGATAAAAATTACGACAAGATCAAAGCCGCCAAACCAAAAGTCAGCAAGAACTCAACCGGCTACAACCTGTGGGATGTCTGGGATCGTGAAACCGGAGTGTTCGATTTGACAAAGCTGTTTATTGGCTCGCAAGGCACGCTCGGCTTAGTCAGCGACATTGAATTCAAGCTTATCAAGAAACAACCCCATTCTGGTGTTTTGGTCTGCTTCATGAAGAATGAGAAGAAATTAGGCGAGCTGATAAACACCGTTTTAGCGACCAAGCCGGCTAGTTTTGAGGCATTTGATAACTACACGCTGATGTTAGCGATTAAGTTCTTCCCTTATTTTCGCAAAACATTGGGCTGGGGCGGTCTTATAAAGCTGGGCTTTCAGTTGATTCCTGACGGGCTACTCCTGCTTCGAGGCATTCCCAAGATGGTCTTGCTGATTGAGTACACCGGCGAAACAGCTGGGGAAGTCAAGGAAAAAGTGCACTCAATGCGCCAAACACTCGAACCTTTCAATCTGGAAGCGATGGAGGAGGATGAAACAGAGGCCAAAGCCTGGAAATTCCGTATTATGCGCCGCGAAAGCTTTAATTTGCTTCGTAATAAGGTTAAAGATAAGCACACGGCGCCATTCATCGACGATTTTGTAGTTCCTCCGCCGCACCTGCCCGAATTCTTACCCAAGCTGCGCAAAATCGTTAAAAAATATAACCTGATGGCGACTTTGGCCGGCCATATGGGCGATGGTAACTACCATGTTATTCCACTAATGAATATTGAAGATCCGCGTGAGCGGGCCAAGCTGGAGCCGGCTATGAAAGAGGTTAACGAACTGGTTCTGAGATACGGCGGCAGTATTTCCGGCGAGCATAACGACGGGATGATTCGTGGCCCGTGGCTGGAAGCTATGTACGGCAAAGAAATAGTTAAACTATTCAAAGAAACAAAGAAGATTTTTGACCCGCATAATATCTTCAATCCTCACAAAAAAACCGACGCCGATTGGGACTTTTCAATGTCCCACATTCGCCAACACTTCTAGAAGCCTCTTCAAAACCTCTTAAACAAACCGTTCACGCGCGGACGGTAGGCTATCTGAGCTGCTAAAAAGTGTAGCATCTCCATAGCCTACCGGCCCGGCTCCACTTGGGGTAAGTTTAATTTTGTTTAAAGGTTTTTTCGAGTCTTTAGATTCGGTTATTTCAAGAACGGGAAGGCTTTGGCGAGAGAGGTTTTGAGCCACCAGGCACGCAGGCCCCAGACCTGATGCTCGTCTACAAGAGCAACACCGAACAGTACTAATGCATAGATGAGGTGATCATCCAAAGCCGGTGTGTTGACCGGCCAAAGCAACGCGCTCCACATCAAAACCAGCATAACTATGCCTATAAATCCTGCCGCTCGGACAAATATGCCAAACAGCAACCCGACACCCACAAATAGCAGGCCGAGCATAAACAGCCAGTCTAACCAGGCCAATCCGGCCAAGTTATGATAGAAATCGGAAAACGGGCCGCTTACGGCATTG
The DNA here is from genome assembly GCA_040879175.1 of Saccharimonadales bacterium (SeqCode). Taxonomy (GTDB): domain Bacteria; phylum Patescibacteriota; class Saccharimonadia; order Saccharimonadales; family UBA10212; genus 2-01-FULL-49-22. The sequence continues at coordinate 980 of JBBDKW010000011.1, read as the reverse complement.
TTCAAAAAACCGGTTGTCGGCGAGCCGCCGTTAATCCAGGCATCGCTGCAGCTGACAGCTACATCTCCTGAAAGCCTGTCCTTGCACGTCGCAAAGCCGAGCCCTAATAGTTTGTCAAAAAATGCCCAAAGAAAGATGAACCCGAGGCTGAGCCTAAGCAAAGCCCAGACGTACAAGCTGCCGTCTGCTATATGTTTTTTAAGCGCCATTTCTCCCACCTTTTCATTTATTTAACTAATTAAAATGCTAGCGCTTTTTATAACACTTGGCAAGGGGGGATGTTTATAAATCAGCCCGCGTCTCTCTCAGGGTAATATCGGCCCAACCGCTACCATTACACACATTCCGAGCAAGACAACCAGCGAAAACTTGAACACTTCTTTGGCCCACCTCTCGTTATCTTGTGTCGTGAAACCCTGCATTACCTGATGTAGCCAAATTAGGCTCAGAAACAACATCGCTGCCAGATAGGTATAGCCTGTATAATCCTTCCATTTCAGTAGGCTGACGACGAATATAAAGAGAGCGGTAAAAGCCAGCATATACTTTTTGGTAACTTGCAATCCCCGGCGGGCTGGTAAGAGCGGGATTCGGGCGGCTTTGTAATCCTTTAGCCTATAAATAGCGATGGCGTAGAAATGGACCATTTGCCACCCGAGCATCATTAAAAATAGGATTAAAGCAGCCAGGTCCAGTTTCCCGGTATACGCTGTGTAGCCGGCTACAATCGATGCCCCGCCGGGGACTGTGCCAATTAGAGTACTGTATACGGTGTGACGCTTGGCATAGCCATAAACCGCCACGTACCAGAAATAGGCTGCAGCAATTATTCCGATTGTTAACCAATTCGTATATAGCAACAACCAAAAACCCAGCAGTCCCAGTACGGTTGCGTAAACAATACTGGCGCGGGCAGAGATTTGGCCACTTGGTAGCGCCCGCTTTCGGGTACGTGCCATTTTTTGATCAAGATCTTTATC
>JBBDKW010000010.1:0-20983 GCA_040879175.1 Saccharimonadales bacterium (SeqCode) | reverse complement strand
ACGAGGAAGGCTTTTATACCTTCATAATTCTTGTCCTTACTTGGATTTGTCATAGTAATTTCCTTATCTGGTTAGTTAGTTTTTATTGCCATTTGATACCATTATATAACAATACTTACTAAGTTATAAGTAGTCATCAATGCTTACTGGCGTCATTGCCCTAAGTGCGTTGGTAACGTGTATTAGGGTTTTGAGTTGAGTTGCATTGGGCGGTTCACGGCTTTTATGCCGTAATCGGCGGTACTGCGACGGCGAAAATAAGGTTTCCATAAGATTGCGTATATAGCGTTCTTCGTGGTCTTTTGATAACAACTTCAAAGTAACTACCGCTAAGGCTTCACGAGCCTTCATATCGGGTTCTGCTTTAGTTATATTGAGCAGTAATTGTTCGGGTGTATCGCCATCTAGCGGTACTTTTGGTATGCGGTCAAATATGTTGTTCCAGTGCCGTAACAACATCTTGCGTGATATGTCGGTACTGAACATTTCTTTGAACGTTAGGCCATTATCAGTGATGCCGATAGCACTAAGTTCGTTTCTTATTTTTCGCTTGCCATTTAGCCGTACTTCAAAACGAGCAACCGTTACTGGTTTCTTTTTTTCCAGCTCGTCCAGTAAGCTCAACTGCGTATAATTATCTTTTTCATAGCTACGCTTTTCAGACACTTTTGATTGCTTCAAGTCCGCTATTTTGTCGTACATTGCAACGTCAAGGCTGTTGCTGTGAATATGGTAGATATGACCACCATTTTTGAAGTTGGTATTTTGCGTGTCGTAGACCCTAGATATGTCAGCCTTGCTTATACTGCTGACAATGCTTGAAACTGGCGTATAGTCCGTGAATATAATGTTCTTTGAGTAATCTATTTTGCGGACGCCAGCCTTCACTAGCAGGTGCGGGAAAAGCCAGATACTGTACGTTGTTCGTATAGTTTCTGATAACTTTTTTACGACATCAACAAAAGTGTCATCGGTCAGCTCTGTAAAGCTGTCATTAAACATCAGTTTGGGCAGTGATAACTCTATCGCTAACTCATACGATTTGCGGTATTGCCCAAGCGGACGTTCAGTGTAGGTTAGGCGTGGCTGGTAAATACCACGCTTCTTGAAGCCGCTTGATGGATTGGTAACAGCTTTGAATAGACCACTCGTCATATCAAATGACCTTTGCGAACGTGCTTTTTCAAACCAGTCAGGGCGTTGGCTATAAGATAAAATTATTTTCACTGTGTCTATCATTTACGTTAGGACTTTCAAACACTTCATTACATTTTTTGAATACGGCGTCTTCTATCGCTTTGCTTGCTTCACGGTTGATGGGGTAAAACAAGCCAAGCGACCTGTTGCCAACGATTTTCGTGGGATATAACAGACGGTAAGAGCCTTCTAGCTTGGTATATATGGCTATTGAGTTGAGATAGAGGTTGCCGTCTATAACTACACTCGCTATGCCGACTAAGCCATTGTTGGGCTTGACTGGTGTTATGTTTACTTCGCTAACACGCATTGGTTGCAAGCCTTTTACTACCGTTGTTTTCAAAGTCTGCTTCCATTAGAGCGTCAAGAAACTTGGCGATAGTATCTATATCGTCTGAACTCAGCACTGGCTCGTCATTGACGACTGGGCTAGCTGGTAGTTGCTCTTGCTGATGTTGCATAAGAGCCATTTTGCCCATTAAAAAACAGCTTGTCGCTGTTTTAGTTTTATGTCGTAATCAAATCGTTCAAACTGTTATTTTTGTGTAAAGTTTCAGTTCTAGTTCGGTTCGTAGCCTGAACTTTTCGGTTCAATTACGGTTCATTTCGGTTCTAACCGGTTCAGTTTTGGCTAGAACGGTATGTTCACTGGGTTTATCTCTGTTCTAGCACCAAGTTCTTCAAGTCTAACGTCTAATTCCGCAGTGTCAATATGTTCAGTGTCCGCTGTGGCACGTGATATGGCTGTGCGAAACTTTATGCCTTTACTGGTACTTACAACAGGGAAAAATAACGTTCTGAGCGTTCCAGAAAAGCCTAGACTGCTAAGTATTGTGCTGATATTACGAGCAGTTTGACCTAATTCTGGTTTGAATAATGTATTCGGCTGTTTTATTGCCTGTTCCATAAGTTTGGTTGCCGTTGAACCTGCCTGTGTCTTTTTCAGTTTCAGCACGTTGTTAATCAAGATTGTGCCGTCTTCGGTATAGGTGAGTATGTACTCTGATATAAACCAATCTCTGCTGTCATTGGCCTTCTGACGCTTCTGTTGGTCTATTTGCCTACGATAGTCGGCTATAGATTTGTTGGCATTAACAAGCAGCTCCTTTATTTCGGGCGTATATTCTGGCGTTTCCTTATTTGAGATAATGCAGAGTTTGTTTACTTTGGCATTGTGCCGTTGCCCGCTGTCGTTATCCCAGGTATGTATATATTCACTAATTTCGTATTCAGCACCTTCAATGATGTCAAAGTGTTTCCAAATAGGCGAAATCTCAATGTCGGATAGTTCAGTATTGCGAGCGTATATTTTTTTGAGTTCGTTGACCATTAGCACGTAACTTTTGTTTATGGCTTTTGTGTCTAATTTATCGGACGAAACCAAATCAAAGATGTCAGTAACACGTTCGTTCAGTGCTTTAGCCAAAGCAAAGTCGTTAGTCTTACGTTCAGGGGCTGATAGTTTCTTGGCATACGCAAGAATATCATCGGCAACCTTACCATCGGTTATGCCTAGCAACTTCATTAACCCTTGCTTTGTTTCGTCTTTCATTACATCCTTGAAACTTCCACGTTCTTGTGAAGTATTATATGATATTGTTATATGAACTCAAAAAATGAACTCTCGGAGTACCTAACACTCAAGCAAGTCAGCGAACTGCTGAAGGTACACCCCAACACGCTTCGCAACTGGGACAAAAACGGCACTCTCAAGCCTATACGCATTGGCGAAAAGAGAATACGACGATACAAGAAGGAAGATGTAATAAAGTTTTTGGAAGCCTAAATTCAGACGGGAATAAATTTGTCCCTGTGTTAGAATAGTGCTTATGGACAATAAGGGTTTCAAATTCATTGATTTATTTGCTGGCATAGGCGGATTTCATATAGCTTTTTCTAACAATGGGGGTAAGTGCGTATTAGCTTCAGACTGGAATGAAAAATCCAGAGAAACCTATGAAGCTAACTGGTCAATGACACCTCTTGGAGATATACAGCAGATAAGTGGCGAGCAGTTGCCAGATTTTGATGTATTGTGTGGGGGTTTTCCTTGCCAGCCATTTTCAATCGCTGGTGTTTCTAAGAAGCAATCGCTAGGCAGAAAACACGGATTTGAAGACGAAACCCAAGGCAATATGTTTTTTGAGATTATAAGACTTACCCAAGAAAAAAGACCTAAGGTTATGTTCCTTGAAAATGTGAAGAACCTATTATCACACGACAAAGGTAATACTTGGGATGTTATACATAACACCTTGCGAGACAACAACTACGAAGTCTTCTACAAACTTGTTGATGGTAGTCATTATGTACCCCAGAAAAGACAAAGAGTTTTTATAGTTTGTTTTGATAAGGAAGTATTTCCTGATATTGACTTCCAGTTTCCAGATTATCCAAAAAAGCGGAAGATTGAACTGAAAGACATCATAGAGAAGAAGGTAGATGACAAATACACCCTTTCTGATAAGCTTTGGGCTTACTTGCAGAAACATAAAGAAAATAGTGCAAAAAAAGGTAATGGCTTTGGCTTTGGGCTTATTGACCCCAGCAAAGATGAATACACTAGAACTATGAGTGCTAGGTATTATAAGGATGGCTCAGAAATACTAATTAGCCAAGGTAAGAATAAAAACCCAAGAAGACTGACACCTGATGAGGCAAGAAAGCTATTTGGTTTCCCAGAAGGGTTCAAAATCCCCGTTTCTGATACTCAGGCGTATAGGCAATTTGGTAACAGTGTTATTGTTCCAGCAATAACCGATACAGCCGAGCAGATAGTCAAAACTGTGCAAGAATATAACAGGGGTGGTGCGAGAGTTACAAATGTACAAACTACCCTGTTAGAACTGACAGTTAAGGGGGCTTATGCTTAGTACTGAAGAGAAAAACAACATCAAAGATATAACCGGTAAGTACTATATGAAGCCAGTTTTATCACGACTGGACGAGCTAATTGAGGAAAAAGGCAACAAGGAAGCATTGTCTTATCTTCACGATACTATCTTAGACGCCAAAGACGACGTAATGAAGATTATTGAAGCCAGAAAAGACGCTGGTGATATAAAGGATGTATCGCAGGCGAGCAAAACAGTTGTTGGTGCTATTTTCTCTAATTCTATTGTGTACTTGTTCCTCAAAGCAAAAGAGCAAGGTTTGGTAAAGCCCAATGTATTCATAACGACCAAATTAGGGAAATTCAAAGACCGTGTAGCAATAAAAGTTGATGGTGAAACACAAAAGCCAGATATGGATTTAGTCTTGTACGGTGAAGATGTAGATAGTAATCCACGAAATATGATGATTATTTCCCTAAAGACCTCACTTAGAGAACGAGCTGGTCAAACTTATAAATGGAAGCTACTACTTGAAATCGCTACTTCGGATAATCCTATTAGGCAGAAATATAACATTGACTACCCCCTTGGAATTCCTCCTCTAGTTTGCTTTGCAACAATCAACTTCTATGATGAGATAAACAACCCTCAACATCGTGGAATGTTCAAATTCTTTGATAGGTCTTTTATAGGCAAACCAATAAAGGCAGACTTTATTGATAATCTTTCTCAGTTAGTAGACTACGCAAACGACAACTTAGCCTAAGCTGGCACTACAATTCTGATACACGTGGTCAAGAAGACTTTGCTCTAGATTTTCAAGACAAACTACTCACTAATAAATGAGATGGAGCATTTGGGGTGGGACAGTAGTTTACTTCTTTTTGGGCTTAGGCTCGGGTATATCCTCTGTTTTGGTAGATTGTATCTCGTCTTTATAGGTGGCAAGTCTATTTTCCGCAGCTTCAATAGATTGATAGGTTTCCTTTAGTTCACTTTCTTCAAGCTCTACGGCATATCCATCGCCGTCCTTTTTTAATACAGCCATCTGAATTGGATTTGATACTCCGCCAGGATGTACCTCAATGGCGTGTTGTAATGTCCAAAGAGCTGCAAAAATACCTTCACTAAGAGTTGGTAGATGGTCCTTCCAAAAAACTCTTCTAATAAAAGCGAGGAATGGGTCGGCCAAAGGCTGACCGCTACCGACAGCAATAAATGGGATGTCTTGATTGGCAACCTCTGACGATGCTTGGTAGTCAAACTGCATAAGTGTTGGTTCGTGCTTAACAATCATTGCAACGATTGAGGAAGCCATAAAGCTCATAGATGCCATTTGATTACCTACAACTGGTGCTGCTTGTTGGGCAGTTTGCATCAATGGTTGCGTATGTTGCCGCATCCCTTCGCTTATTTTAGACCCGACCATAACGGGGTCTAGACCGCTAAAGTCGTTATTACTCCACTGCTCATTGATGGTATATTTTATCTTTTGGCCTAATCCGACAGGACCTGATACTCCCACTATAATCTTGTCATTGAGGACATCAAGTTTCCTTACCTCTTGCCTTACCGTAGGATTGCCTGGTTGACCCAAGGTAGCTGCTCCGTCTGAACCTACAACTGCACCGTCGGAACACAGAACGCCTACAATGAGCGTCATTTTAACCTCTAAATACGCTGTTAACTTTGTATTTAGGGAAGTGTTTGTAGATTGTTGCGATTAACTGCTCAAATGTAAGGGATTGTACCCATTTAACGATTTTGTCTAGATATTTTGTTGCATCGGCGTCCGCTGAGCCAGTTATTTTATTGGTTTGCTCTTTGCCGTTGTCAGTTATGCGATAAAGCGACCAAGCTCTATCTTCTTGGCTGTCCAGCGTTATATATCCGCTTTCTGCAAGCACGTCAGCATCTTCATATACTTGTTTGTCAAAAGGACCGTAGTTGTATGGCTGGAAGTTATAAAAATCGGCTGTCTGCTTAGGATATGCCTGTTTTAGTAAAAATAAAGACTTTTGTAACTGTGCAGGCGTAAGCCCCTTCTTTTTACCCGATGCGATTGCTAGTAGTAGCCAGTCCTGTTTCTTCACAACTATATTGTAGCAGTGCGTATTCTTTTCTTATATTGCTACCAACAATTCCTTTAGGGCATTCACTTTATAATCATCATAGTCCGTACTAGCAGTTCGCAACGTGTCTGCTACTGCGAGCCATAATCAATTTTAGTATTGGCAGGCGCGGTATGGCCAAGTCAAGAAAAAACCCGGATGGTTCGCTGGAGTCCATATTGGACGTTTTTGAAGCGATTAAACGAGCTTTGGTACGCCGGGGTATATTCCGTCTGAAAACCGATACAAAAAAGCCGTCAATAAAAAAAGAGAGACCGACGGGACTGGTGGCAGTCGCCAAGAAATCACACGAAATACTGTTTAAAGCCAGCACCATTTTCCCATTCACGCTCTTCCCCGATACGGTAACTGTCGATAGGGAGAAGGTGTCATTTGCCAGCCGCTACTTCTTTCGGGTCGCTAAGATTACTAGCGTGCCGGTCCGCGATATCTTAAGTGTGGAGGCCGACATTGGTCCGATTTTTGGGTCGGTACACACCGCTTCAAGATTTTTCATTACCAATCCGAAGTCTATCAAATGGCTCTGGCGTAAAGACGCCATTAGGTTACAGAGGTTATTACAGGGCTACATAATCGTCCACGAACAAGAAATCGATTGCGACAATATCGAGAAAAACAAATTGATTGCCCTGCTAAACGATTTGGGCACAGGACGTACAGGCTAATAGACGATGGTCTACTACGCCGATTTTCATATCCATTCGCGCTTTGCGCGGGCGACTTCTCAGAGCCTGACACTGCCTGTGCTTGATGAGTACGCCCGCAAAAAAGGCATCGCGGTTCTTGGCACCGGCGACTTCACCCATCCGATGTGGTTCGAAGAAATTAAACACTACCTTGAGCCGGCAGCCGAAGATGGATTATTCCACCTAAAGAATGCGCCTAATGATGCCGTCAGATTTATCTTGAGTGTCGAGATTTCAAGCATCTATCAACAAAGCGGCCGCACGCGGCGCATCCATACGATAGTTATGTTGCCTGCATTGGCGGCGGCGGACAACTTTAACCGCAGCCTAGCATCGCGTGGCGCTAAACTTTCAAGCGACGGCCGGCCGATTGTCGGCCTAAGCGCTAAACGAATAGCCGAATTGGCTTTTGATGCTCATCCGCAGGCTATAGTTATCCCAGCCCATGTCTGGACTCCCTGGTTCAGTGTCTTCGGCTCGATGTCGGGATTTGATTCTTTAGAAGAATGCTTCGAAGAGTTGACCCCAAAAATAGTAGCCGTTGAAACCGGCTTATCGTCTGATCCACCGATGAACTGGCGTTTAAGCAAGCTCGATGACGTGGCCTTGATTTCCAGCTCAGATGCCCATTCGCCGGCCAAAATTGCCCGCGAAGCTACCAAATTCGATGGCGAGCTAAGCTATCGAGGAATCGCCGCAGCTTTAAAAACTGGCTCTCCGGCCAAAGCCAAAGAAAAAGCTGATTCACCAACCGAGCTTATCGGTACGATCGAATTTTTTCCCGAAGAAGGCAAATACCACTTCGACGGCCACAGCGCTCACCAAATCCGCCTAAGCCCGGCCGAGACCAAATCCAAAGGCGGAATTTGCCCCACTTGTGGTCGCCCGGTAACGGTTGGTGTGCTATCGCGCGTAGAAGCTTTGGCCGACCGACCACAGAATTTCAAACCGGCAGGCGCGCCCGACTTTTGGTCGTTGGTGCCACTGGAAGAAATCATCGCCGAAGCAGTTGGCGTCCGCGTTGGCACCAAAAAAGTCGGCACTATCTATCAGGCACTGCTGCAAGCTTTCGGTAACGAACTAGCCGTATTGCTCGATATACCGTTAGAGAAAATAGAATCTGCCGCTCAACCAAATATAGCCGAGGCAGTCAAGCGGGTACGTGAGCGAAAGCTCCATATTGAGCCGGGTTATGACGGCGAATACGGTACGGTTCATATCTTCGATTCAAAAGACCGCCAGCAATTCGAGCCGGCCGAACAAGCCAGTTTATTTTAGAGGCTACGCGAATTTAATTATCGCCCACAAAGTAATTAGCAGGGCGATTAGGCTCCAGAAGAAGATGTCCGTGCCTTTATTTACCCAGCGCTCAACCGCCGCTACGGTCTTTTTATTAAGCCCGTAATCTTTGTAGTTCAGCCTCAACCAAGCACCGTTTATTAGCAATAAGCCCGAGAAGTTGAAAATACAGAAAATACACACGACGCCAATGTTGAAAATGCTTTGCCAGAAGTACCAAAGGCTGAAGCCAACAAAGAACAACGATAAAGCCTGATAAGTTAGCCGTAGGCGGCTGTTAAGTACGCTGCCTGTCAGCCCCAGCAAGCCGACCGAAAGTATGAATGCAAAGAAAATCACGGCGGCCAGCGAGTTAGGAAAACCAAAGACCGAACTCTGCGGCGCGTTTAGGACGTTGGAGCAGTTCAGTACCGAGCTTAGGTTACAACTTAAAATCGCGTCACTGTTTTTAAGTAGGGTAAGTTTCTCCAGCGTCTGCCAAAAAGACGCGATAAAACCCATCGCGGCGCCGAAGGACATTATGGCGTAGAGTTTCTTAGCGCTTGTCATTTATTTTTCCTTTCTTTATTTAGTTACTTAATCAAAACAAGTTTCTGAAGCGGTCCGAGGTGGTCGTCTTACTCGGCCCGCTGCAGGATGCCGGATCATCTTCTTGGTTATGCTCCCGTGCTGTATTAGGAATAGCTTCGTATGCTTTTTGGAGCTCGTCGCTGCTGATATCGCCAAAGCTCAAAAGTAGTTTATCTTCGTTGCCGATAACTTGATTGGTGATCGAGCTGATGCCTGTCAGATCCTGGCCGTTTAGATTTATGTGTAGCACGCTCTTGCTGTTGTTCTGATATAGAGTATCGCGCGTCCGTATAAGATCTTTGCCAACCGCCCAACCCAGGTTTTCAAAAAATTGCCCCCAGGTAGCAGCATAGTCGTGGACGTGGATGACGTCATAGACCTCATCGTGCATATGCACTCTGTCCTCGGGCGTCATATGCGACTCTGCCTTACAGCTGGTCTCTTCTTCATAATAAGTTGATCCCTTAAATTTTTCCTGCTGGCCGTTAATATATACGGCGAAATTGGCATGGTAGTGAACATAGCCGGCATCGTATGTGGAGAACCGGATTGCCAGGACGATTAGCGCCCCAAGCGCCAAACTAGCAACCCCCACCAGCCACACCTTGGATATCTTACGGACAAATGTCATTTACTTATTTCTATTATACTCCTCCCGGCTTGACGAATGTCTACTTCGGCTTTCCAAGGTTAGGTCAAAAACCTTCTCGAGGTTGGTAAATTCAACTGTGCCGGCCATACATCTAAAATAGCATCAAACTAGGATTGCCAACCTTCCAACTAAACTTAACCTTGCCCCAAGCGGAGCCGGGCCGGTCGGCATCCCGACTGTCCGCGCGTGAGCGGATTAGTTGGAAGGTTGGCGTATCATAGAAATATGAAACTCAAGTTTGTCGGCAAGAAAAAACAAATCGAAAATGTTTACACTTTTATTTTTGAGCCAAGCAAGAAAGTTTCTTGGCAGCCGGGCCAATATTTGCACTATGAATTGCCGCACCCTGATACCGACGATAGAGGCATTGAGCGCTGGTTCACCATTTCCACGCCGCCGTATGAAAAAAATATTATGTTAACCACCCGTTTTGATAGTGAACGCAGCAGTACTTTTAAAAAAGCTCTGCAAAAGCTCGAGCCTGGTCAGGCAGTCGAAGCAGGAGAACCCAGAGGCGATTTCTTGTTAGAGCCCGATGCTCCTAGGCACGTCTTGATAGCCGGCGGCATTGGAGTTACACCATATCACTCAATGCTTTTGCAGCTCGACCACGAAGGCAAACCGCTAAATATCGACTTGCTTTATGCCAATCGTGATAAAAGTTTTGTATTTGACGATGAATTTCAAAAACTAGCTGCCAAACACTCTGAGTTTAAAATCTACAAATTCATCGGCAATCAGCGGATAACTGAAAGTGACTTGAAGGCTTACCTGAAAGACGAAAGCATCATCTTTTATATCTCCGGCCCGCGGCCGATGGTCGAAACTTATCAGCATTTACTTGAAGATTTAGGCGTCGCTCCGGAAAGAATAAAGACCGACTACTTCCCCGGCTACCAGATGGGCTAAGCTCATAGCTTAGCCATTTTACATTTAGCACTTGCCAGTTGGCATTTACTTTTCGTTTTAACATTCCTCATTGCAGCTGCAATGTTCAAATGTTACCTGTTAAATAAACGTGTAATGTTAAATCGCGAAGTGATAAATGGAGCGAAGCGGTGTGTAACCAAAGTCACAGCTCGTATTCCTCGTCAGGCCTACTATGTAGGTCTATAATTAGATTAGGAGGAGCTTATGGGGATATTACTGGAAGAACACCCGTCGCTAACTGATTTGCACTCCTTGATTACCAAGGTGCCTAGTTTTCCTATTACCGTCAAACAACTAGTTGAGCTGGCTCAGAAAAAAGCCGCGCCCAAGCCCGTGATTGATTTTTATAAAGCTTTTCCGGATGATGAAATCTTTGAAGATAAGGACGACTTAATCTCGCGGACCGAAAGTGTAGAGATGCTGCATCATCAAACCGCGCCGAGGGAGGAGATGCACGCTCCGGAAGAAGATTAGTCGCTCGCATATTAGCTCAGAAGAACGTTTTGCGCCGGGTCGCTCTCCGTCCACAGGTAGAGCGAACTCGGGCTGCACTTCGCTTGATTCTTCTTCGCCAATATGCTTGCTCTTAAAAAAATTAATGGTAAATAAATGTGAAATGTGAAATGAAAGATGTAAAATGGAGGCGTGGCTAAGAAAGTAGTAGTTTATTCAACCACCACCTGCCCTTATTGCCATATGGAGAAGAGCTATCTTAAGAGTAAAGGTGTGGAGTTCGAAGAGGTCTTGCTAGACCGGCAGCCGGATAAAATCCAGGAATTCATCGACACGTGCGGCAATATGGGCGTGCCCTGTACCCACATTGTTAAAGACGACGGCAGCGAAGAAAAAATATTGGGTTTTGATAAGCCGCGTATCGATGCGGCTTTAGGCCTAAGCTAAAAAATTATAGGGTTTTCGGTGGCCAACCTGCGACCTGATACTCGCCGGTTTTTATATCCTGTTTATAATTTCCCTTATAGTTGCCCAAGGTGATGGCCTTGAGCGCTTCCGATAGGTAATCAACTTCTTCTTTGGTGTTATACATCCCAATGCTTATACGCACCAGACCGGGCATGGAGCTTTTATCACCGTGTAAAACATCATAGCCGAACTTGTCTACCTCTTCTTTGTTCATATTAAGCAGTCTCGTAACATACGGATGGGCACAAAAACAGCCGGATCTCACGCCGATCCCCCACTCGGTGCCCAAGATCGCCGCTACCAGTGAGTGTTTAAGGCCCTCGACCTTAAACGGTATAACGCCCAGCCGTTTGTCGGCAGACTGCGGGTTGGCATCGCCAAAAATTTCTATTCCTTTAATTTGGCTTAGTTTATTTAGAGCGTAAGCTGTCAATTCGGCTTCATCGCAGGCAATATTTTGTATACCAACTTTGCTTAAGAACCGCAGCGATGCCGCCAGAGCCACGGCTCCGACCACATTCGGCGAGCCAGCCTCGTCGCGGTCTGGCAGGCTGGCCCACTCCACTCGCCTGGTTGTCACCAAATCAATCGTACCGCCGCCGCACAGCTCCGGGGCGCCCCGCTCAAAAGTATCACGGCGGCCAATCAGCGCACCGGTGCCGAATGGTGCATACAGCTTGTGGGCCGAAATTACGATGTAGTCCAAATGCGCCGGGTCTTCCAAGCTTTTAATATCGATTTTGTGGTGCGGAGCCAGCTGTGCGCAATCTACCAGTATCTGCGCGCCATAGCTGTGCGCTTTTTCAGCAATCCGGTGGATGTCCGGTATATGGCCGCTGACATTCGACCCGCCGGTGATAGCTACCAGCTTTACTTTGCCCTTATATCTTCGCAGCAGTTCATCAAGGTGCCGCTCGTCTAACCGGCCCAGTCTGTCTATCTCTATACGCTTGATGGCAGCCTGCCGCCTCCACGGCAAATCATTACTGTGATGCTCCAGCAGCGAAACAAGGACAATATCTTTCTTACTTAACTCCAAGCGGTAAGAGAGCTTATTTAGCGCCTCCGTAGAATTTTTGCCGAATATTACAATATGCTGGCGGGGATTAGCGCCAAAGAAATCAGCCACGGTTTGGCGAGCTTTTTCATAAGCCTCGGTGGAAACAATGCTCTTAAAGCCGGTTCCTCGGTGGACCGAGCTGTACCACGGAATGAAGTCGTTAATTACCTGTAGCACCTCTTTTAAAGCTGGGGTGCTGGCGGCGTTATCAAAATTTACATAAGTCACCTGCCGACCGTCTAAAAGTGGCACCTTGGTATCTATACCCACAATATGTGTTCGCAGCTTGTTGATCGCAGGCTGAATTTTTCTTTCGGCAGCTTTTAACACTTTCCAGATTATATACCTCCTTGTAATTCTTGGCTAACAGTAGTTAGATAGAAATATTAAGCATAAGGGGGTTAGAAATGCCTAATGTAGACATCAATATATGGGCTGTTTTGGTTGCAGCTGTCGTAAGTATGGTAGTGGGGTCTTTTTGGTATTCTAAAAGCCTTTTCGGCAAAGAATGGGCCAAGCTTGTCGGGCGGAAACTGGAAGAGATGGGCGGCGGCGGCAGAGGTTACGCTGTGGCTGCGGTCGGAGCTCTTATCCAAGCCTACATATTGGCTCATTTCGTGCAATATACCGGAGCCACAACCTTCTGGGACGGTATTGTCACAGGCTCGTGGCTATGGTTAGGCTTTGTAGCAGTTGTGATAGCGGTAAATATGGTATTTGAGGGCCGCTCGTGGGCTCTTTGGAAAATCAACGCCGGTTACTTTCTGGTCGTTTTGCTAATCAATGGCGGCTTATTGGCCGCCTGGCGCTAAGTTTCGCTAGCATAAATTTAGCCAAAATTACTCCGGCATAGCCGGCTATTGCACCTACTACTAGACCTCCTAGGATATCAATCCATGAATGGACGTGCGCCCATACCCTGCCGGCTCCAACCAGAAGAGTTAGCGCAAGAGCTACGGCCCCAATCTGCCGGCGATAAAAATATATGACAGATGTTAAGGTCATGGCTATAACCGTATGCTGGGATGGGAAGCCGTTATCCGGACCATGAGATATCAAGGGCTCAATCCCCTGGCTGACAAACGGCCGGGGGTTATAATAAAGCGTTCCTGCCAAGACCGACAGATCAAGCGCCAGTATCCCGGCTAATACCAAAGCTAGTATAAACTCTCGACGTTTCTTGGCTTTGTAAGCGACAAAGACCGCCATTAGGCCAATAACAAATATAAGATAGTTCGCCAAGAAAATAATTACCGCGTCCATCTATTAGTTACTTTACTAGATTTGATACGCAAATGCTTATACTTAGTGATAGAATAAATTTGTAATCTAATGAGGAAGCCTAATGGAACCACAGACTCCTGATCAAGCACCGTCAACACAAACACCGCCAGCGCCTGAAACACCGGCACCTACACCGCCAGCCGGGCAAACGACCCCTCCGCCATCAACTCCCGCTGGAGCGGGCGGTAACAATATGAAGAAGTGGCTGATGTGGGGCGGGATTGTCGTAGTTGCCCTGATTATTCTCTACATTCTTTTCGTATAAACGGCCTGGTCCAACTAGGCAAGATAGCGGCCTTCGGCCTGTTTCTTTTTGAGCTCGCTAAGACGGGCGGCGTAGGCATTGGCCGCACCGGTAGCGCCCAAAACCTTCAGTGCCCCGATAAGCACATAAAGTTGGTCCATTTCGCTTTCTGAGACTGCCGGGGCATTCTCTGCCTCCTTGAAATACATCTCGACCTTTTCTACCAGCCACTTTTCTTCTGAAGCTTTGAGCTGCTTTGCGACGACTTTGGATTCCTCCGTACCCTCCGGCTTAACCACTTCTAGCGAGCGGGCAGAGCGGTCTCTTTTTTGTAGGTGGCCCCGTTTGATTAAGTTATTAACGTGCAGAGCGACGGTTGCCACTGATGTGTACTTCAGCCCATGCATTATTTCGCGGTAGCTCGGGCTGTACCCGTTGGCTGCGATGAATTCCTCAATGAAAATCAGCAGCTCTTTCTGTCTTTTCGTCGGCCTAATCGTCTTTTTCTCTTCCACAGCTATCTTTTCATATGATGCGGTCTAACATGCTTTCGTCCCGGGTGCCGAGGCGCCGGAATGCGCTCGGGGAATACCCAGAACCTGTACCACAGGTAGTTCCAAACGGTAAAGAAGCCAGCCGATATAAAGTTGCCGATATACGGTGTAATACCGAACACTACCCTCAGGCCGTAAATAATGAAGTAATCCATCACGAAGTCAACTAAAGTTATGAAGATATAACGGCCTGTAACCTTTCCCAGATGGCCTTTCAAATGGGGGTTTCGGAAGACCCAATAGCGCTGCAGCAAAAAGTTAACCGTCCAGCCAAAAACATTGGCGGCCAGTTTTGCCCACCACAGGCTCCAACGCATTCCCGACCATAGGAAAGCGAACATAAAATAGCCGCTCCAAAAATAAGCGCCGCCAGCGATCATGTATTCAACAAATTGGATTATGAGCTTACGCCGACGTTTGTTTATTTTGGCCATCTTGGCTTAATCATAAGCAAGAGTAGTAAAAATATCCATACTGCTTATGCCGGAACCCAACCCTTTCCATTCTAGAGCCATTGCAACAACAAAGAGATTGCACTACGAGATTCGTTTGTAAAATAACTGCCCTTGTTAATTAATGCTTTTATTTCGGCTAGTGTAAGCCAGCACCATTTTTCGCTAATCTCGTATACGTCACCAGCATCAATAATTCTGTATCTGTTAATGTCTTGAAAGAACCTACCTCCTTCATCAGACTGCAAAGATTCAACCAATATTTTTCCTTTAACCCTCGGTGCTAGGTCTTCCCTTGGGCTAGCTGCGATCCCTGGTTCCTGTATGAAGGTCGGACTAAGTTCAACGTAGTCATGCAATCCGGGTTCTCTTCTCATGCTGAATAAGAACTGTAAAACGCCATCTTTGCGACCACAGACTAAATCAATATAACCGGAGCAGGTGCTATCAATTATCGGCTGGTCCCAAGTTGGTACTTCCCTGGTCCTGGCAATGACACGAATATACTTGACATCAAATGGGCGGCCGCTCAGGGCTTTCAGGCCATACTCGGTCATCCGCCACCCATCTATCTTGTCTATGTCAATAATCTGTATAGGGTGGGCTTCGGAGCGAAAAATTTTTAAATCTGCTTGAATTTTTTTTAGTTTTGCAACTGATTGCGATTGGAATGATTTTTGCAAATCCTTCGCAAATGGTGATGAGTAGCGGCTAAAGGGTTTTCTGTTAACAAGTTCTTCCCAAGGCGAACAAACAAGCACGGAACGCGCATCAGTATTCACTAAGTAATCGTGGGCCAAAAGATCAATAAATTCGTCGACATAGAACCACTTATGGGTTTCAGGCACCCTAAACTGGCTGTCTTCCATAGAAAGTATGTTGCGATTCTGTTTGCCAAGGAACCGACTTCCTTGTTCGCTCTGCAATGTCTCGTACTTTATAAATTTAGATGTTGGATGGAATTTTGTCTGATAGAGCGGTTGTTTACCGCCGTGTATCCGTGCAGCATTACTAGCGGTAGCCTGATAAGTTGGTGCCAGCTGGACCACGCCAACATTGCCGGGTTCGATCTTAGCCTGTACTAGCAGTCGGTTGCGGTCCCCTTTCTTCAGTAGCAAAAAGCCTAGTGAACCTACCTCACGCTGTTCGATAAAGGGTTGTGAGTATGATTTTTTTGAATCCTCTTTCCAGATTACACCGACTACATTAAAGAATAACCCTGAGCTATGTCTGATTGCGCCGTCAACCATAATCCAGTTTGTAGATTGGGTTAACCGGCTGGGCTTGACCTCAAAATCAGATTGTTCAATTAATCTTTCGGTCCATTTTTGGATAGTTATCGGCCTGGGCTGCTTGGTACTTTTCATCATTTAATAATAGTGTCTAGGTTTCCACGATTCTGAATAAACTTATCAAACATCTCGCTACCAAATACCTTTGTGGCCTGATTTCGTTCCCGTGGGTTGTCAAATATTTTAGCCAATATATAGTCAGCAAAACGCCTATGGGCAGGCGAACTACGTTTTAAGCAATAGAATGCTAACCCAACCTTCAAGACCGATTCTGGTTTCACCCCCTTTGGAAGAACATCTTTAAACACTTGCGGATTCAACTGGATTACCGGGTGTGTCAGATAACGTTTAAGCACTTCAGTTAGTTCCAGGCTGCTCCGTCTGTGCGTTTCTGGCGTTGGGTAGCTTAAATTTTTCTTGGACACTCTCATTTTTGTATATTGGTTGTCAAGGATATCGAAGTCCCCGACAGCCGCCAGTCTGACCCAAAGATCTAGATCTGATAGCTGAACCAGGCTGGGCTTGAAATAACCAACTTTATCCAGGTCAGATTTGCGCACTACGGATGAGGAAATACAAAAAAAATTCCCTTTGTCAAAAAAACGTCTTAACCATTCATGCTTGGTAGCATTTTCTGTCAAAAAGCGACCGTCCAGCCAACTAGTTGTCAAGTGACCCCTACTATTTATCAGTTCAACACCTGTAAAACTGGCCGCTATTTTGTGGTTGTTCTCAAGGCTTGTTACTTGGGCTTCCAACTTACCGGGTAGCCAAACGTCATCAGAGTTTTGAAACGCAATGTAACGTCCTTTAGCCATACTGAGTGCCAAATTCCTGGGGTGTGTCAATCTATTTTTTAATAATCTGACAAACTTGATACGCTTATCTCTAATTTTCTCAATTACGTCTGCTGTGCCATCATTTGAGCCATCATCAACTACAATAAATTCCATATTGCTGACATTCTGACTTAGAACCGACTCGATAGCCTCCTCAACAAAATCGGCATGATTATAAGATGCCATAATTACCGAAATGTTAATGTTGGATCGTTTAAGTAACATCAGGAATTGTTCTTACTGACCCGAGATTTCAAATTGTTCGAGAGGCATACGCCGGCGAGGCCCCACCAGATGTAGGCTAACGTGTCGTCTGTCCAGGCGTGCGACACCAGATTGGCAGCCGTCAAACCGACGAAGCTGATGAGCAATATGCCCGGTAAAGCATCGCTTCGTCTAAACCATAGCTCGCGCGCTGCCAGAAAGTTAATGGCCAAGAAGACTACCAGACCAAGCCAGCCGACCTCTTGGGCGATTTGAATAAAGTAATTATCGGCAATCCTGACTCGATTTTCGTTATAAACCGATGCCGGGCCGGCCGTACCGATACCGCGGCCTAGCGGCTCACCCAGCACATCGTCTAGCCCGTTCCTAAAGGCCGAGATATGCTCCTCGTTGGAGCTTTCATCTACGGTCGAGCGGTCGTTAGTGTGGAAAAAATAATTCTGGAAGGTCGCATTATTGCGCAGCGCCAGCGTCGATGCCGCACCAACAATCAACAGCAAAATTAGGCCGGCTAGTGCCAGGTTCCTGGTTCTTATTTTTTTTAGCGAAATCCAGCCCAGAAAAACCGCGCCAAGCGCCATTCCAATCCAAGCGCCGCGCGAATAGCTGAAAAGCAGCGCCGCCAGGGCTGCAAATCCAAAAAGCCCCCAAGCCAAGCGCCGGCGGGTAAACTTCAAAAAGAAAATCGCAGAGGCGCTTAGTACCAAAACCAAGTAGGCCCCAAGGGGATTGGCGCCCCGCAGAGTTGACATAATGCGCGGGTAATTAATATCACGGTTAATCGTTTGATAGGGGAATATCGTTTCAGAACTGTAGCCAAAATACTTCAAGACGTCATACGGCAATACAAAACGCTGCAAGAGCCCGATAAAAATAACAATTGCGGCGGGTATCAAGAGCAGTTTCGGCCATTGTTTCTTTAACCACTGCGATTTTGTCGCAATTATCCAGATGGCCAGAAAGAAGATTAAAAAGCGCAGATTAACAATCAGCCCATAGCCTAATGCTTTAAGAGTAGCTTCTTCAAGCGCATAAGCTGCGATCCCCCAGGCTATCGATATCAGAAAATAAATCTCTACTGCCTGGGTTAAGCGTGAAGAAAGCATTCGACGACGCAAGCTATCATCGGTTGCTAGTAGATACAAAGCTCCGGCGACGATAATAATCAGCAAGAACTCTTTCCAAAGGCGCAGCAGTGTGTAGTGGTCAATGGCGCTGGCCAGCCAAACTGTTAAAAAGGCGTGGAACGGCAAAATTACGATTATCAAAGCCCCCAACCAAGATAAAACGAGTGCCAGCTTGCCAACAGTGGTAGACGACTTCATAAGTGTTACAATCTAGTATAGCGCTATGAAATCAAATGCCTCGCTCATTTACGGTTTGGTTTTGGTTGTGGGCGATTTTTTAGCGCTGGTGGCTGGCTTTGTGGCGGCCTACATTATCCGCGGCCCTCTAAGCACGGTTCCGGTGGCAACACCAATTCCGGCCACTGAATATCTCAAGATCTTTTTATTACTTCTGCCTTTCTGGATTTTAATCTTCGCTTTGCTTGGATTGTATAGCAACTCCATCCAGGAAAAGCGCTTCCGCGAACTCGGCAGGCTTCTGATAGGAGCCTTCATCGGCCTGCTTTTTGTCATCGGTTACGGTTACATCGTCGATAAGGTGATCTTCCCTGCCCGCCTGGTGCCGATTTACGGCTTTGGCCTGGCCTTTATTTTCTTGGTGGCCTTTAGAAACTTGGCGCGCGAAACCAGGGCCCATCTTTATAAATACGACATAGGTATCACAAATATCTTAATCGTCGGCAACACCAAAATCGCCCGCGAGCTGGTAGAAAATCTGGCTGACCGCCACATTTCCGGCTATCGGATTGTCGGTGTAGTCGGCAATAAGTCCCATACGCCGGAGCATTTCCCTCATATTGCTGTCTTTGACACTTTTGAAGATGCCGTAGCCAAGCTCCGACCCAACGATATTCACGGTATAGTGCAGACTGAACTTTACGCCGACCTAGGCCGAAATAATGAAATCTTAGAGTTCGCCCAGAGGCACCATATCGCCTACCGTTTCATCCCCGGTAACAGCGAAATGTTTGTCGGTAACATAGAAGTCGAGCTTTTCCGTTCACAAATCCCAGTGATTGCTGTGCATCAGACCGCGTTGATTGGTTGGGGCCGTGTGGTCAAAAGGCTAATGGATTTGATCTTTGGCTTACTGGCTTTAATCGTAGCTCTGCCTTTCATGGTGCTCACCGCCTTGGCAGTAAAGATTTCGGACCCTCGTGGGCCAATCTTATTTAAAGACAAGCGGTTAACTCGTTTTAACAGTCTGGTAAATATTTATAAATTTCGTACGCATAAACACATCTATAACGGCTTAACACCCGAGGAGGCTTTCACCAAGATGGGACATCCAGAATTAATCAAAAAGTATCGCCATGCCGGCGACCAGCTCCAAAAAGATCCACGAGTCACATCGATTGGTCGTTTTTTGCGTCGCACCAGCCTCGATGAACTGCCTCAGTTATTCAATATTGTAAGGGGCGATATCAGCTTCGTCGGTCCCAGAGCGCTACAGGTAAGTGAACTAGAAAAATACGATAAAAAGGATTTGATTTTAGCCATCAAATCGGGTTTGACCGGCTTGGCGCAGGTCTCCGGCAGACGCTCAATCAGCTTTGAAGAACGCCGAAAACTCGACCTCTACTATGTACAGAACTGGAGCCTTTGGATGGACTTGGTAATTCTTGTCAAAACCGTCCGAGTGGTTATCTCGCGTATAGGCGCGAGGTAGTAGATAGTAGATCGTAGGTAGTAGATAGGGATGAAAAAGCAACAGCTACAAAAGACTCAAGGATTTGAACAATTATTAGCCTGGCAAAAAGCTCAAGACCTAGCCGTTTATATTTACGAGCTGACTAAGGATTTTCCTAGTGAAGAGAAATTTGCGCTAACAAGTCAAATAAGAAGAGCAGTAACGTCCGTATCGGCAAATATAGCAGAAGGTTATGGCCGACGTAGCGCCAAAGACAAGATTCAGTTTTACACAATTGGTTATGGATCGCTCCTGGAACTTAAAAGTCATCTACATCTAGCCGTGAGATTAGGCTATCTCCAGAAAGAACTATTTAATACTGCTGTCGACAAGATTATAGATGTTCAGAAGTTAATAAACGCCTTGATAAGTTCAATCAGACGAAATGACAGCACGTAAATCCCGAACTACGAACTACGAACTACGAACTACGAAGCGATTGCGCGTAGCAATTGTTTGCGATTGGCTGCTCGGTACTGGAGGCGCTGAGCGTGTAGTGCTTGAACTGCATCGGATGTACCCGAAAGCGCCTATTTACACGTCACAGTACAACCCGAATCCAAAATTATGGTTCGGTGACAAGTGGTTCGAGGATGCTGACATTAGAACTGGCTGGTTGCAGAGATTACCCAAATCCCTCAAAAAATTTCTACCGCTTCTAAGAGCTTGGTATTTTAGCCGTTTGAATTTAAGCGAATATGATTTAGTTATATCTTCCAGTGGTGCCGAAGCAAAGTTTGTAAAGGTTAACCTATCTACCAACTACCAGCTACCAACTACCAAGGCGGTGCATATCTCGTATATACACGCGCCGACCCATTATTATTGGAGCCGCTACGAAGAATACCTGACCCAGCCCGGTTTCGGTTTTTTCGATCCCATAGCCCGACTTGGACTGAAACTATTAGTTGGGCCGATGCGGCGGTGGGATTTCAAAGCTGCACAGCGTCCGGATTACCTAATCGCTAATTCCAACTACACCAAAGAGCAAATCC
>JBBDKW010000009.1:0-22105 GCA_040879175.1 Saccharimonadales bacterium (SeqCode) | reverse complement strand
CGCTACAAGTTCTTTGTGTGAAGTTGACTTTAGGGGGAAGCTGAAGCCGAAGGTGCTTCCCTTACCTTCCGTGCTCTTGAAGATAATCGCCCCTCCTTGGGCGGCTATCACCTTCTTGGCCATGAACAGACCTAACCCCGTGCCGTCTGGCCGCATCTTCCTAGCGTTGTCTGCGCGGTAAAACTTCGAAAACAGATGGTGCTGGACCGATGCTGGTACTCCCAGGCCAGTATCGGTTACGGTAAAAGTTATCGCTTCGTCGCTCGCTGACAAGTCGGCAGTTATACTGCCGCCGGAGGGCGTGTAGTATAGCGCGTTATCCAAAAAGTTCATTACCACTTGCCGGATCTTGGTTTCGTCCAGGCTAAGCGTCGGGAACTTGGCCGGCTTATGGTAAGTAAGTTTTAGCTGCTTGTTCTCGACGGCTTCCTGCAGCTGCGAAACCTCGCCTGCCACTAACTCGGCTAAGTTGGTCGGCTGGTTCTCGATGACGAACTTGCCTGTTTGCAGTCTAGAAACGTTCAACATGTCGCCTATCAGATAGACCATTCTCTGGGCACCATCGAAAGCCCTTTTTATCATCTCTTTCTCAGCCTTCTTCACAGGTCCTACGTCGCCCTCCAGTACCATGCTTAGATAACCTTTAACAGCAGTTAGAGGGGTTCTCAGTTGGTGGCTAGCCATGCTGATAAATTCGTCTTTGGTCTTATCGATTTCCCTTAGCCGGGCGTTCACCCGTCTTAATTCCCTGGTCGCTTCCTCTATCTTCTGTTGCAAGGTGATGTTGAACTGCTGAATTTCTTCAAAGGCCCGAGCATTCTGAACTGCTATAGCCATTTCATCGGTTAAAATGCCAAGTAAGTCCAGGTCTTGCCGAGTGTAAATATTGCCACTTTGCTTACCACTTAGAAAAATATAACCAACCACACCCTCTTGAGTAACTAGCCTAAGGGCTACGCTTAAACGATGCTTATCTAAGAATTCTTTGGTCTCGCCTCGGACCAGTTCATCTACAATAATCATACTTTTCTTAAAAATTTTGAGATCTTCAGGGTGGACAAAGGTAATCGGCTCAGACACTTGGCCATAACTAGCCGTACGATATATTGAAGCTTGTTCCATTACTAGAAAGTGTCCGCCATCAATTTTTAGATGATGGCAGATTATTCTCAGAGAATCATGAGTGATGGTTTTTAAGGATATTTGGCTAGTCAATAAGGAGTTAATCTCGTCTAGAACGTCTTGGCTGTTGTAGGCATCCCTATAAAAGAGTCGGTTGGTGTAACGATCAAAAAATCGTTTAATCGGCTGAAAAGAAAAGACCAGGATCAGAGCAAATACTATGTTAATCCCCTGGCGAACTAACTCTGATAGATCGGAATCTCCGACCACAACCCTGGAAACAGTAAAGATTAGACCTCCGTAAATTAATGCCAAGGTGCCGACCACCATGGCATAAGCAGCTGAACGTGCCACTACTAGACGGATGTTAAATAACTTCTGGCGGACGATGGCATAGGCAATGATGGCGGCGAAAAAGAAAGTATAAAGCGGGCTGAAGGCGATAAACGTAGTGTTCTTAAAAGCAATAGGTAGCACGAAGTTGGTCAAAGGTACCAAAACTAACAATAGGATGCTGGCAGTAATTAGATAAAGAAGCTGGTTGCGTAGTACCCCGCTAGCGCTGCTGTAGCGCAAAAATAACCGTTTCATACCCCAGCCGATAGAGAAAGCGGCGTGCAAAATAAAAAGCACGATGGGTGGAGAAGCTAAAAGCTTGAACTCGCCATCTGACTTATACTCATATCCCTGAAAGTAAACGCCAACAAGGGCTAAGATACCGATTGCCAGGCTTAGATAGATATAAATTCGCGACTTCAGCTTGTTTAAATTACTGCGAATAGCCGGAAATATGCTGACAAATAGAAAAAAGGCCATATTCTGTAGCACCACGAAAGCAAAAATGACCTTAATGGAAGTAAATATCTGTTCGGGCTCTTTTAGATTGACGGAAAAATAGTTGGCGGTTGTCCAGCCTATCAGTGCTGAGCACAGTACCGCAAACAAAATGTTAGTGGCACTTCGAACATTCTTACTAAGCGTAAAGAGGCCGATCAAGAAGATGGCTATATTGGCTAGTAGTAGAATAATGATTTCTATTTTTAGCCCCCCTTCTTATGCCATTATAGTGCAATTACCTCAGCTGATGAGCTTTGATTTCAAGGACTCACGGGGTGAATAAACCTTCGGCCAGATTGGCTTGCCTATACAGAAAAGGAATTGTGGTTTTTGCTTGCCTCTTATTTCCGTAGTTTCTTTGACAGACTGGCTTAGATCCCCCATTTCAACGGCCGCCACATAGATAGAGGCAGCGCCGCCTTGAGGCTCTAAATGCAGGAAGATTTCCTGAGCCGCTTGTCCTATGGCTAGCCAGGATTGTGGTTCTTCTTTTTCAGCTGACAAAACTACCACTGCCGAGGCGCTGACGAAGCTTCTGTAATTGAGTTCAGCTAGCTTCGGGCCTATGTCTCTGAATCGAATCATTTTGGGAACGATATGTGAAGTTAAGGTCGGCATACGCAATGCAAAGCCTGGAATGCCAGCTTTTTTTCCAGAGGTATTAGGATTAATCCAGGAAGATATTTCGCGCCTAAAAGCCGGGTTGTTGTAGGCCAGTTTAAGCCCTTCGGCGGTCAACTCAGCCAGTTTTTCTATCTTGGCCCTTTCCTCAACCAAATGTAGTTTAATCTGTCTGTGGCTTAATCCGGCTATGAAGCTGCGGAGTTCATCGGAGATTGGAAAAGGCGCGAAGGGGCCGCGGTAATTACTGCGTGTTTGAATAAGTTGGAGAGCTCGCAAGTCAACATCTTTTTCGGAAGCTCTATTCAAATTTACAAAATGGACTTCAGCTACTAATTCACCCGTTTGGTCGGTCAAGTCTGTATGCCTATAAACTCTAAATGCTCGAGCGGCAATCTCTAGGTTTTTTAAAAAGGCTCCAAGACTGATGTACATGTCGCGCTTTAGTCTGTCCGCGGCCGGCAATTGCCGGCGGTGATCAACAAAAATTTGGCAGTAATTTTCTGCTATTTTTACCTTCCAAGGCTGTGTGTTATGGGTCGAAGGTGCCAAAAGCGCGTATTCGAGAAGGTGGGCGATTTTGTCGCGGTGGCTGGCTACAGAAAAGAGTCGGCCCGAATCTAGATTTGGTGGCTGAACATATCTTTTTTTAATAGGCGGTTTGCGGCTCAGCGCCTGCAAAATCTGGCGGCGTTTGGGGTTTAGCTCCAAATCCAGTCGTGGCTGCTTGAAGATGTCGGCCAGACTGTAGAAATAACGGCCTGTTGGCAGATTGCCGCCAAGCGCGACTTGCCGGACGATGTAGGCTGCCAAGCCGCCAGAAATAGCGACCGTACTATAGAACTGCGGCCTGCCTACCAGCGTGCGGCCGATATCGCGGACCGATTCCAACGCCCGGGTAGGCACGTTTTCGATGCCGACAATTTGTACGGCGTATCGCTTCTTTTCTTCTTCAGTAATCTGTCCGCCCTTTAATATATCGTCGACGACTTTATCTACCTGGCCGTTAAATGGCTTGAGGCTGGGCTCCAAATCATAACGCTCGACGTCAACCAAGATATTGTCGCCTAAGTTTGTCTGCATAACCAACGGTATTTTCTGCTTCTGAGCCTCCAATCGGAGCCGGATTTTCATTTCAAAATCGTCCACTTCTTCAAATAAAATGAATTTTTCGCCTCTTATGAATTGACCGACGTTGTCTTTGGTGATGCCGTCGGCAAAGCCTTGTATTCTAGCGTAAGGATTGGCCTCGTAAATCTGCCGCATGGTGACATCAAGTTTAGGTAGGCCGATATCGCCGATGCCAATCCTTACTCGATTCATGTTTGAAGTAGAGAAACTATCTTTATCAGCCAACCTAAGCTCGCCACAGGCGGCACTGTATGCCAACGCCACGGCCATTGAGCCGCCGACCGATAAACCGGCTACCCCTACCGAATATTTCTGCAGTTTCTGTTGCTCTTCTTCGGTAATCAAGTACTGGTTACGGTTGGTTCGCAGCGCCAAAAAGTCAGCCTCGTTCAGAATATGAAGCAATTGCTTGGACCACGGGAAAAAGACCCAGCTACCCTTTTCGGCTCCTTGTCTGGATTTAAGGAACCTCTCATAAGTTTCGTCCGATGTAGCCGGATCAAGCTGTGGATGTAGGATTTCAAACAGCTCGTCAAGCTGCTCGTCATAGATGTCTATTACTTCGGTGCCGGAGTTTTTGCGCCGAAAATCGGCGAGATCCTTTTGGGCATATGAGCCTTCACGAAAAATTTTAGGCGCATTCATTTCTTGACCCATCTCTGCTTAGCTCCCGGCTTAAAGTGCGTGGCGTCTTCGTATTGCCAGAAAACAATATCCGGGTAGACCCGTTCGCCGTACATCACATGGGTTTCGCGATACTCAGAACTCTCAGCCAGTAAGGCTTCGACGATGTAGCGGCGAGCCCGTGAGCGCAAAAGATCGTTTTCTGCTTGATTAGGCCTGAGCTCTACGTGAATCTCCAGGCGCTGCTGCCCGCTCTCATCGTATCTGACCGTCATGGTGAATTTGCCTGTCAGGAAACGTTCCAGTTCTTCGGCTTGGAGAGCGCGACGGATAGTTTCCGGATAGATCTGAAAGGCATAAAAGCTGACCGAAAAATCATTCCGTTCGTAGACGTAAACGAAGGGCAGATTCCAGATAGTATCTTTAATGCCGGCCCGTTCGATATCCTTATCAAGATCAAAGCCGAGCTTATCCAGCCTTTTTCTGACCTGCTTCAGGCTGATAATCCCGCCGGAATCTTTGAGGTCGTAGCGCACCAGCGGCAGCCCGCTGTAGGATGAGCAGTACAAAATGCCGTCACTTTTTTCGAAATAAAACAGTGCTGGGTTGTACTGGGTGAAAGTCGGCAGTTTATCTTCCCGGTTGAACAGCGCCCGATAGATTGCCAGATCGTTAATAGCCGCCCGCCTAAGCATAACGCTCAGTGCCGTCTCATGAGCCATGGTGCCCATATCGACCGTCCCGTAATGATTGAGAGTATCTTTATAGGGATTACTCAACCCGGCTTTGCGAATCACGTAATCGCGAAACACTTCATTAAAGCCCTCAGCCGAAAAAATAAAGCCCAATTTGTACTTACTCCAGTTGATACCAGCTGCCTCGCCGTCATCCAGAATATCCTTCAGGAACGGCGCGTAGGAGCCGATTAAAATCTGGTCAAAGTCCTTGCCGAGCTGTTTAACCGCCTCGATAATCTCCTGCTTATGGATTCCAGGTGTAATTACACTGAGATTATATTTACTTCGCCCGGCAATAATTTTGAGCGCCTCATAAGTAAAGAGGCCGCCGATCCAAGCGCCCATCGGAAAGGCCACTATGTAAAGAGTGCTCTTGTTCTGGATATCAAAATTGGCCCGCAAGTAAAGCTCGGCCATCACGGCGTACTGCCAATCTTGCGAATCCTGCCGCGGGAAATAATACGGCTTACCGGTTGAGCCGGAGGTTGTCGATATCGTCCAGCTGGTCTTTTTAAAATCGCCGTTCCAGCACAATGCTTCACGCGGATAGGCCCGTAAGTAATTATCTTTGTCGATTGCCGGTAACTGGGCGAAATCTTTGATGGAAACTATTTTTTTGTGGTCAATCTTGTGTTTTTTTAAAAAATCCTTATAGGCCGGTACGCGTTCGGCCATATTATGGAACAGGGCCAGCGCCCGGCGCTTACCCAACCGCTTCCAGTCGGCTTCCGGCCGGGTTTTCAACTCCTTCTCCAGCCAGATAGGGTCTTTAAAACCTCTTGGGAGTAATAATCTGTACATATCGTAGTGTTATTTGGTCGAATAAGCCTTAAACTGTTAGTATTATTTTAAACTCACAGATACCAATTACAAAATGAGTTCTTTTATCGCCAGGCGGCTGAAAAATTTTGACAGCAGCAAGATCCGTGCAGCCTTTGAGTTTGCCCAAGACATCCCCAGCCCGATCGATTTGAGCATCGGCTTTCCGGAAGACGATACTCCGGATTATATCAAGCTGGCCGGAGTCGAAGCCATCAATAATAATCACACGCGCTACACGGCCACCAACGGAATGCCGCAGTTGCGCCAAGCCATAGCCCGCAAGCTCGAGCGGGAAAATCAGATTTCCAGCTCGCCGGCACGTGTTACCATTACCCCTGGTATTACCACCGGCATTTTGCTGACATATCTGGTGGTACTTGATCCCGGCGATGAGATCTTACTTCCCGACCCGATGTTCCCGCCTTATAAGGACCTGGCGGTTATGCTGGGGGCCAAACCGGTGTTTGTGGATACTATTCCGAACTTTCAGCTGGCCGCCGATTTAATCGAGCCGCTTATAACAACCAAGACTAAGGCGCTGGTGATTAATTCGCCGAATAATCCAAGCGGCGCTATCTATCCGAAGTCCGAACTTGTAAGAATAGCCACGCTGGCTAAAAAGCACCGCCTGTTGATAATCTCCGACGAAGTTTACGAACACTTTGCCTATGATGAACCCCATTTTAGTATTGGTAGCGTTTATCGGGATACTGTGACGCTCAACGGCTTTTCCAAAAGCTACGCCATGACCGGCTGGCGGATCGGCTACGCCAGCGGTCCCCAAGAAATAATTGACGCCATTAACGAGTTGCAACAGTACGCGGTTTTCTCTTCATCCTCAATCGGTCAGCACGCAGCGCTGGCCGCGCTGCGGCGCTCGCCCAAGACAATCGTCGGCAGTTATAAAGCTAAAAGGGATGGGGCTAGAAGCGTGTTGGAGCGGACTTTTCCGGATATCCACGGAGCTCAGGGCGCGTTCTATTTCTTTTTGAAACTGCCCGCAGGTATCGACGACATGAGTTTCGTAAATCATATCTCGCACCGCGGCGTGATTGTGTTACCGGGCAGCGCATTTTCACGGCATACGAATTACATTAGGATTTCTTTTGCCTCCGAGAAAGAAAATTTGCTCGAAGGCCTCAAAAGAGTCTGTGAATCTCTAGAGATTATGCGTAAGGTATCTAGACGGTAGTTTTCTTAGGGTGTAGTATTTAAAGTGATGGCAAAAGTCGCGATTATCGAAGATGATTTGGCAATCGCCCAGATGTATCGGCTCAAGTTTGAGGCCGAGGGCTTTGAGGTTAAAATTGCCGAAAACGGCAAGCTCGGCCTGCAGCTCTGCGAAGATATGAAGCCGGACATCGTTTTACTCGACTTGATGATGCCCGAGATGAACGGCGATGAAATGCTGGAGCGTATGCGCAAGACCGACTGGGGTAAGCACATCAAGGTTGTAATCCTGACTAACGTCGGCGAGCAGGAAGCACCGGAGCAACTTAAAGGCCTTAATGTCAGTGCCTTTATCGTCAAAGCCGATATGACTCCAAAGCAAGTAGCAGACTTGGTTAAAGAACAGATCAAAGCATAGGGATGAACCCTATGCGGTTATCAGTTAGCAATTTGCGATTTACAGTATGTTTTCCATTAACTGTTAGCTGTTATCATTGGTCATTGGAAACCGGCAACACACTGTTCACTGTTCACTGTTCACTGTTCACATCCTATTCGCATCGGGGCACTCAATGCGTATAGGGATAGTCGGCTGGGGCGTCGAGGGCCAGAGCGTTTATAGATTCTATGGTCCCGAGCATAGCTATTTGATAGTCAATGAAGAACCGAGAGATGATTTTCCCGCGCCCAGCGACAAGACTAGGCTTCAATATCTGAAATCCGAACGTCCAATAGGTATGGTTGGTAGTGCAACCGACTTAAGCTATCTGGACGGGCTTGGTTCTTGCGACAAAGTTGTCTATTCACCAAGTTCCTATAAAAACCTAAGAAAGGCTTACGGGGATGACAGAAGCTTTTGGGATAAAGCAACGACCTCTCAAAATATTTTTTTCGAAAATAGCCGAACTAAAAATATCATCGGCGTCACGGGCACCAAAGGTAAAGGCACAACATCTACCCTGATTGCCAAAATACTCGAGGCCCAGGGCACGGAGGTTCATTTTGGCGGTAATATCGGCAAAAGTGTTCTTGACCTTTTAAGAGACATAGGTCCGGAGGATTGGGTGGTCTTGGAGCTCTCAAGCTTCCAGTTGCAGAGCTTTACCTACAGTCCTCACATCGCCGTTTGCCTAACGATAACCAAGGAGCATATGGACTGGCACGCTGGTATGCAGGAATATCTTGACGCCAAAGCCAATCTCTTTAGGCATCAATCGGCTCAAGATATAGCTATTTATTTTGCCAAGGATGAGAATTCCAAAAAAATCGCCGCTGCCTCACCCGGTAAAAAAATTCCCTACTTCGAGAAGCCTGGGGCGTTTGTGCGGGATGACGGGATGATTGTCATAGGTGAGAATGAGACCGAAATTATTCATAAAACAGAGGTCAAACTGCTTGGCGAGCATAACCTGCAGAACATCTGTGCCGCCCTGACTGCTGTTGTAGTAGCACTGAAGAGCCTTGATCCGTTCGACTCGGCGAAGCCTCGCTCAGGATCAACCCTGAGCGGTAAAGAGGAAATTGGCTATGGAGCCAATTCTAAGGCCGTCGAATGGGTTGACAAAGCAAAAGCAGTATTATCTAGCTTTAGTGGTCTAGAGCACCGTCTGGAGCTCGTACGGAGCTTGCAGGGCGTAAAATATTACGACGATTCATTCGCCACTACTCCAGATGCCGCGATTGTGGCGCTAAAAGCATTTAAAGAACCGAAGGTAGTTATATTAGGCGGCTCAGATAAGGGATTACCCTTTGAACAGTTGGCTGACGAGGTTACTAAATCTAACGTTCGTCACGCTATAGTGGTTGGCGATACGGCTGAGAAGATATCAACTCTTTTGAAAGACCGTGGCTATTCGGCTATTACTCTGGGGCTGGAGAAAATGACAGATATTGTGGCTGCAGCTAGTAGGCTGGCGCAGCCGGGAGACGTCGTTTTGCTCTCTACCGGCTGCGCCAGCTTCGGCCTCTTTAGGGACTACAAAGACAGGGGCAACCAGTTTAAAGAAGCGGTGCGAGCACTCGTTTGAGCTGTTCTATAACCGGCCCTTCGGGCTGAATTACTTGGGCTCGGCCACTAGCCATTTGCTTAATCTGATCTTCTATCCAATGATAGTGAGTACAACCTAAAACTATTTG
The DNA here is from genome assembly GCA_040879175.1 of Saccharimonadales bacterium (SeqCode). Lineage (GTDB taxonomy): Bacteria > Patescibacteriota > Saccharimonadia > Saccharimonadales > UBA10212 > 2-01-FULL-49-22. Next base: position 12,905 of record JBBDKW010000009.1, on the reverse strand, counting down.
GTCGGCGCCAGCTTCTATGGAACCTTCCACTATTTTTGCGATTTTTTCGCGATTTAACCTGTTGGTTTCTACCATATAGGCCCAGTCACTACAATCCGGTTCGATTACTCTGACATTTTTAGCGAATTGCTCCTTAAGCCATTTATACCGCTGGCTTTCCAGTGTCCTGGGAGTAGCGCAAACTGTAATCACGCCTGTCTTACTGGCCGCGACCGCCGGTTTTACCATTGGCTCCATGCCGACCATGGGTACTGGGAACTTGCTCCTTAGTTGGCTAATAAGATTAGTCGTAACGGTATTGCACGCCACAACAATCACTTTACATCCCTCGTCGATAAAACCTTGGAAGATTGGTTTTACAAAACCGTAAATCTCTTCGATGCTCCGAGTGCCATACGGCACGTGCTGCTTATCTTCTTTATAGACAATTTCCAAATCCGGCAGCTCTTCTTTAATGGCGTTAACAACAGACAATCCACCCACTCCCGAGTCAAATACGCCGATTTTAACCTTTTGCGGCATGCGAAGCTGCTCTTATGACGTTTTCGAAAAGGGCGCTGACGGTCAGCGGCCCGACGCCGCCTTTCTCCGGAGTAACTGTAAGATCGTCTCGCTGGTAAACTTCGGGGGCCAAATCGCCGACCGTTTTGCCTTCCTCGCTGGCTACACCGGCATCTACAACTACGGCGTTAGGCTTTATCATATCTGAATACAAAATCGCCGGACTGCCGGTGGCGGTGATAATAACGTCGGCGTTTTTTGTGTAGTTAGCTAAGTCTTTAACTTCCCGTTCAATTACCTCTACGTCGACCCCGGAACTTTTCAGAATTTTTTCCAGTGGTTCACCAACTAGCTTGCCGCGGCCGATAAGCAAAACGTGCTTTCCGGTGAGATCGACATTATAGCCATTTAATAACCAGAGTATAGCCATCGGTGTCGCCGGCTCGAATTTAGCGTTTCTGCCAAGTGCGTCGACATCTTTTTCCAGTGCAACCATATTAACGATTTTTTCTGTCTCAGAAGGATTCTCAAGCGGCAATTGCACGATTATGCCGTGTACTGATTTATCATTACTTAACAAGTCAAGTAATTTTGGGGTGTCTGCCTGTTTGGGCGTATGGATCTCTACTTCAACTCCGATATCAGCGCCGTACTGCTTTTTGAGCCGCACGTAAGTGTTGATAACCGGGTCATCTTTTACTTGGACGATGGCCAGCTTAGGCTGAATCCCACGACTTTTCAGTTGTCTCACCTGCCGGGCATGCCGTTCTTTAATATACCCAGCCAGCTCAGAGCCACTCAGCAGTTTCATACCTTGTTATTCTAGCTTATTCAACTCAAATCACCTCAGCGAAAGTGGTATCTTGTCAAGCTTAAGCGGCATGCTAAAATGAACTTGCTAATTTAAATAAGGCAAACGCACACAATGAGCAAAGTATCAAAAAATAAGGGTTTTGTATCGCCAATAGTAGCTGTGGCTATAGCCGTAGCGACATTGGGAGGCGGAGCTGTAACAGTCTCTGCAGCCAATAATAGCGTTCCAGGGGATCTGCTATATGGTCTGGATACAGCCCTAGAATCATTCCAGATGGCGACATCTTTTAGCCAAAGCAGTAAAGCGGCTACCCGCTTAAACATTGCCCAGGAAAAGCTAACGGAGTTGCAAGCTCTGGTAGCCAATGGAGAGGCTGCAGAGAACATTGCCAAAGCAGCCGAAAAGTTGGCTGAGCACCAAGAAGCAGCCAATGTGGCAATTACTAACGCCCAATCTCAAGGCAAAGACGTAGCTGAATTGATTCAGCTGCTTCAAGATAATGCAGTCAGACAACAACAAGTACTGACTGATGTGGCTAGTAATGTCCCTCAAGAAGCCCAACCAGCCATTCAGCGAGCAATGGAGGCCTCACAGCAAGGCCTGAATAAAGCTACTGAGCTGTTAAACCAAATTCCAGGCAGTGGCGATACCGGTTCTGACAATGCCCAAAGTGGCCTAGAGAATCAGCCTGAAACACCCGCCCCCTAGTTGGAGGGCCTGGAGGGACTCGAACCCTCGACACGCGGCTTAAGAGGCCGCTGCTCTAACCAGCTGAGCTACAGGCCCGTGGTACCCCCGGCAAGATTTGAACTTGCGACCTCTTGTTCCGAAGACAAGCGCTCTAATCCGCTGAGCTACGGGGGCTTACATTAAAGTATAGAAGATGATTGTGATATTCGCTTATATGTCCTAGCTCGATGGCAATTTGCACAGACTACTTCACAATTGGCGAGTTCTTGTTCCAGTCTTTCAATGCTACAAATTTCGATTAGCTTATTGATGGTATTGGTCTTTTGGCCTACGTGGTCAAAGTCCATAACATAGTAAGGATAACGTTTGTTGCAGTCGGTACAAGGAAAAATCTCTTTGACTAAGTTGACTAAATCTCTGATGTCTTTTTTTCTTCTGGCTGCCTTTTCGATGTAATATTGCCGGTTAGCATAATAATGCCTTCTTATGGCCTCCCGACTTCTCTCAACATCCTTATACGCCACAGGTATATTATACCATTTTTAAGAAGTTAAAGTAATTAATTCGAGCCTACGACTTGGTACCCTGTGAGGGACTCGAACCCACAGCCCTTGGCTCCGGAAGCCAACGCTCTATCCAATTGAGCTAACAGGGCTGGATTAGCCCTCATTTTATCAGTTTTGCGAGGAATCGTTGTTGTGCGATGTATCTGGCCTAATAAGCCTCTTAGGAACATTGGGAATATTTTTCTCGGTTTGCGACAAAGTGACTTGCAGGATTTGTAGGACGCTCTTGGCGTGCTCGCGGCTCATTCCAACCCGGGCAACAGGGGTGGGTGTGCTGTTTGGAGCGCCACCTTGCATAAAGTTCATCACCACACCGTAATTGTTAACCACAACGTCAACAACGTCGGTGAAAAGGATTCGCTTTTCCGATTTGCCGCCTGGTTCGTTGCCTAATTGATCGCTGCTGCTCAGATGGGCTACCGGAATTTTGTCCATCCCGTATCCGGCCATCTCCCAGAGTTTGACGGCGTCTTCATCTTTGGCGCCAAAGTGGCTGATTAAAAGTAGTAGTACTTCCTCGCTCGGCCGGGCTTGCCCGAGCTCAATCGTAGCCAGTTCTCTAACGTCAATTTCAACTGCTCCCGAGGCCTCGGCCAACGTTTCGTTGGCCCGGCTACGCAGCTCTTTAAGTTTCCTCCCCAGTTGTTTGTAAGACCCTTTAGCCTTCGGTTCATCCATACCTTAACATTGTACCACCCTGTATATGCGATAATTGAGCATAATGCTCAATGCTCAAGTGTCAATGCTCAATGAATGCACAAATAGCCAATGCAGCAATGCATTGAATCTTTGTGTCATTGATCATTCATTGCTCATTGTTCATTGCTCATTGTTCATTGCCTCAGATGGAGGCCGTGGATGACTATCCACGAAGACGTAGATCTGAGGCTGTATAGCACTATGCGCTTGGGCGGCCGGACGCGATGGTTGGCCGAGGCATACAAAGAGCAAGATGTAAAATATTTGGTGGATTGGGCAAAGCAAAAAAAACTTCCGTTCATCATCATAGGCCAAGGCAGCAACATTGTTTGGCGCGATGAAGGTTTTGGCGGCCTGATTATTGTCAATCAGATTAAAGGCATCGAGGTGCTGGCCGATGACAATTCGAGCACAACGGTAAGGATCGGCGCTGGGGAAATTTGGGACGAAGCTGTGGCTTGGAGCGTAAATCGAAATCTGAGCGGCATTGAATTTTTGTCGCGCATACCGGGTTTGACCGGCGCAGCCCCGGTACAGAACATCGGCGCTTACGGCGCCGAGATAGCCGATACTTTAACGGAGGTGGCATTGTACGATACGCAAACCGGCGCGTTTGAAACCATGCTGGCCGGCGGCTGCCAGTTTGCCTACCGCACCAGCCGTTTCAAAACCACCGACAAAGGCCGTTATGCCATTTTAGGCGTGACCTTGAAGCTCAAAAAGATTAATCCAGGGCCGCCGTTTTATGAGTCGCTGGAGAATTATTTTAAAGAACACAATATTACTGAGTTTAATCCTCAAGTCATCCGAGAGGCAGTGACCGAAATCCGTAAAATCAAGCTGCCGGACCCATCAGTGGTGGCTAATAACGGCTCTTTTTTTACTAACCCGATAGTTAATGAAGCGAAATTCAATGAGCTAAAGAAAAAATACCCCGAAATAAAAGCCTGGCCCACCGAGGATGGTAAGTTCAAACTATCGGCCGGCTGGATGGTTGAGCAAGCTGGGTTTAAGGACGTTCATGATGCTCAAACCGGCATGGGCACTTGGTACGGTTCCGCCTTGGTGATAATCAATGAACACGCCAAAAAAACCGCCGATCTACTAGCTTTCAAACAAAAATTTCTCGACAAAGTAAACGAGATGTTCAATATCACCCTCGAGCAAGAACCAGAATTACTCCCTTAATAAAGCCTGTGTGTGTTCATCGGCACTGAGTTCTACCATGCTACTGTTATCAAATAAAGCTCTGCTGCCTCGCGCATCTGCATATACCCAAATTTTGTGAGCTTCCGCATCCGGTTCTATACGCCAACCAATAAAGCCCGTGCGTCCATTCCAAAAACGAACTGCGTGTAGTTCATAAGCCCGACTGCGATCTCTGACAGGCTCGAATTTTGACATTTTGTACTCCGGGTTTTGCACCTCTAGTGTTAGAGGCGTTTCGTCTCCGATTGGTCTAACTAGAAAGTGGTATCCCTCTGGAGCTTCCAGACTACCATGTCTTTCGAGTGTTCGATAAATATCATGAGCTTCGCTTTCTAACCTCATAGCGGTTCTACCAAGTTGGACTACTCTAGCCACATCATGTGTGATTTGCTCTAGTTCTTCTTGGCCCAGGACCTCATGAGTTGCCATATATATTTATTTTCTATTAAATCCCGGCTAACGCAAGCTTAAGCACAAAAACTATTGATCACTGGGGAGTGGGAACTGCAGGCAGAACTCTTTTACTTCATTGTGTAGGCTGTTGAGTTTCTTGGAGTTTTTGCGATTTTTGACAGCTTGGTGCATCCATTCGGCGACTTTGGCCATATCGCCCTCTTTAAGGCCGCGTGTTGTTATAGCCGGAGTACCCAGCCTTATACCACTGGGTCTGTAAGGCGGTAGGGGGTCATCTGGTATTACGTTTTTATTTAGTGTCAAACCGATTGCATCCAGTACGTCCTCTACATCGCCGCCGTCCAGGTTAAAACTGGCTTTGACGTCGGCCAAAATCAAATGGTTATCCGTGCCGTTGGTAACCAGTTTAAAGCCGCGTTTCATCATCTCGTCGGCCAGCCGTTTAGCATTTTTCAGTATCTGTTGGCAATACTTGTGGAACTCGGGTGTCTGAGCCTCCCCGAAAGCCACAGCTTTGGCGGCAATTATGTGCATATGCGGGCCGCCCTGGATGCCAGGAAAGACTGTGCGATCAATAAGTGTTGGCAAGTTTTCGACGGTCTTATCGGCCGGCTTGAGCGGGTTTGACACCGTCCCCTGGCTTAAAATCATCGCACCTCGCGGCCCACGCAGCGTCTTGTGCGTGGTAGTGGTAATGACGTGAAAGCCATCGTCAAAGGGATTTCCAAGAGCTTTTCCGGCGATCAAGCCGGCAATGTGCGCCATATCAGCCATTAAAACTGCTCCTACCTCGTTACCGATTTCGGCGAATTTGGCGTAATCGAGCTCGCGCGGGTAAGACGAAAAGCCGGCAATAATGATTTTGGGCTTGGTCTTTTTAGCAACTTTTAGCATTTCGTCGTAGTCGATCTCCCCGGTCTCTATGTCTTTGATGCCATAACGTACGAAGTTGAACAGTTTGGCCGACACTGTGCCCGGTCGGCCGTGTGTCAGGTGGCCGCCGTGGCTCAACTCCATGCCCATGATGGTATCGCCTGGCTCGCACCAGGCATGATAAACGGCCTCATTGGCCGGCGCGCCGGAATGGCTTTGTACATTGGCGTGATCGCAACCGAATAACTCTTTGGCCCTATCGATTGCCAGTTGCTCGACTTTATCGGTGTTTATCTGGCCGCCGTAGTATCGCTTGCCCGGAAAACCCTCGGAGTATTTATTGGTAAAAACACTGCCCATGGCAGCCAACACGTCGCGGCTGACGTAGTTTTCGCTGGGAATTAGTTCTAGCCCCTCCCTTTGTCGCTTTTCTTCTGCGGCTATCAAAGTAGCTACTTTTTTGTCGTTCATAACTCCACTCCTAACTAACTTGTTAAAAAAGAATTTGCAAACAAGTTTAGTTAGCTAGATCATGGTTTAAGTTTAGCAAGTTGAACTGTGTTAGTCTGATGTAATTTTTTCTTAACTTGTCGGTTTGTCCACCACCATTAGTGCAAATCTATGCCGAACTCACACTATATCTAGCGTCTGGAAATTTAATATCACAGATGATATATTAATTGAGTTATGTCCCCTGCGAATGAGAAAATCGGCCAGTTTATTTACCAGATTAGGCAAGAACGCGGCCTCACCCAGGCAGCATTCGCCAAAAAGCTAGGCACCAGCCAGTCGGCCGTCAACCGTATAGAGCATGGTAAGCAGAATCTTACTCTAGAAACGCTTGGCCATATCAGTGATGTACTTAATAAACAGATTATCGCCTTAAGTGGTAGTGCCGTTAGCCTGCGTATCGAAGGCGGGCACAGACTTAAAGGAGAGATCGAACTTAAAACGTCTAAGAATGCCACAGTCGCTCTTTTGTGCGCCGCCCTGCTCAATAAAGGTACGACCCGCTTGCAACGGGTTCCCCGAATCGAAGAGGTTAACCGCATCATCGAAGTCTTAGCCAGCATCGGGGTTAATATACGCTGGTTGAACGATACGGACCTAGAAATCAAAGTCCCGGCCCGCCTCACCCTTGAAAAGATAAACAAAGAGTCTGCCCGTAAGACCCGCTCGATAATCATGGCGGTCGGGCCGCTGATGCATGACCTGAGCGAGTTCAAAATCCCCTACGCTGGCGGCTGCGAACTTGGACGCCGGACGGTTTTGCCGCACATTTACGCCCTGGAGGAGTTCGGCGCCAGGATTGTAGCTCATAACGGGCACTACAACGTTGAGGTAAAGCGCAGTTTGCCTACTCAGCCGGTGGTGCTCTATGAGTCCAGCGATACGGCTACCGAAAATGCCCTGATGGCTGCCGCTCGTTTTGACGGTGAGACGGTTATTAAATTAGCCAGCGCCAACTATATGGTCCAAGACCTCTGTTTTTTCCTGCAAAAACTGGGGGTCAAGATTGAGGGCATCGGCAGCAGTACTTTGCATATTCGCGGGCAACGGCATATCAAAAAGAACGTTACTTTTAGCCCCGGTGAAGATCCGGTAGAGGCAATGACTTTTATATCGGCAGCTATTACTACTGACTCGCAAATTACTATCAAAAGAGCGCCTATTGATTACCTGGAGCTGGAGTTGCTGAAGTTGGAAAAGATGGGCCTGCGTTTTAAGGCCGGCGAACTCTACAAGGCCGACAATGGGCAGACCAATCTCGCCGATATCACAATTTTCCAGCATAACGGTGGCCTCAAAGCGCCGGAAGAAAAAATCCACCCTTTGCCAAGTATCGGTATAAACATCGATAACCTGCCTTATTTTGTACCGATTGTGGCAGTCGCCAATGGCCGGACGCTAATCCACGACTGGGTATACGAGGATCGTTCACTGATGTACACGGAGATAAAGAAAATCGGCGTCAACTTGGAGCTGGCTGATCCCCACCGAATATTTATAGAAGGACCTACGCGCTGGCGGGCCGCTGATATCGTGGCGCCAGCCGGCATCCGGCCGGCAGTAATGTTGCTTATAGGCATGCTAGCGGCATCAGGCGTTTCTATGCTACGTAACGTTTACACCATCAACCGCGGCTACGAAGACCTGGCCGAGCGCCTAAATAGCCTCGGTGCCCACATCGAAATCGTCCACGAAGTCTAGGTTTAGCTGACTTCGACGAAATCAAACACGAACAACTGCCGATCTTGATACCAGAGACCGGTACAGGTTTGTAGCACCAATACTGGTTTACCCTTGTAGGTAAATATGCTCGTGTCCTCGGGGTTCGTAACCGTGCTCTTTACAAGTTTGTAACTAAAGGTATGGCCTTTTTCAGTAGTGACTACAGCTTCGTCGCCCGGCTTAATTTTTGGCAAAGCGCTAAAGACCTGTCGGCGGTTGTGACCGTAAATGAACGTTACGCCGGATTTATTGTTGGCTTTAGCCGTCATTACTCCCCAATGGGCCTTATCCGTACTAAGAGTCCAGCTTTTAGTCGTAGGATAGTACTCGCCAAGCGCGACTGGTAAATCAATCTGGGCACTTGGAACGGAAATTCGTACCGGCGTTCCTTCTACTAATGGCGTGGGAGTTTGGACTATCGTGTTATTTTGCAGCGCTTGGGTGTCACTGCCCAGATTTACCAACCACGAGCTTATTAAGCTAAAGCCGCCGAAATACATCGCGAAGCTAATTAGCACTGCCCCAATCAGCAAATGTGACTTTGAAGAGGAAAGTTGAAAAAACTTCCTCATTGTCTTTTTACTTAGCATACGCCTCCACCACCTTCCTGGTTTCAACTCGCTGAGGCGAACTCCAGATGGGCGACTCCACGGTTGGTTGGCGCAAAGCCTTAATCAAACCGTGCACCATAACTACACGGAAGGCAAAATCAATCACTATGATCGCCGGCACGAACAAAATCAATCTGGGAATCTTCAAGGCTATGGCCGCTGCCAGGACCCACACAAAATAGCCCAAGCTCAGTAAGAGAAGGCTAAGAGGTAAGTTGCGCACACCAGCCTGCAGGATGATAAACAGCGTCAGAGGGCCACTTAAAATGTAGAGAGCCCAGTCAACCATCAAAGCCAAATACGATACATGGAGCTTATTAGCCTTCGAGCCGATACGATGGGCGATGATACACTGAAACGTCCCCCACATCCAACGCAAACTTTGCTTATACCAATCACGGAAGTTCGTCGGGTCTTGCAACCAAGCCCGCGCTTTGGGCGAATACGTAATCCTACCCAGCTGGAGCCGGTGAGTTTCCAGAGTCCAATAAGTATCTTCGGTGATGTATTTAGTTTCCCCTGTTAAGACCTGTTCCAACACTTCTGTACGGTATAGCGAGTTAGAGCCGGATATACAGGTCATAACATTGTAACCACTTTGGATTGTGCGCAATGTTATCTGGTAAGCCCAGTAGCCATGAGCGCGTGACGCCAGCCAAATATTCCAGCGTTTGTTATCGGGCCAATATGTAAGATTTTTGCCTACAGCGATCGCTGTCTCACGATCCAAAGTTTTCTTGGCTTGGCGGATAAAGTCCTTTTCAATCAAAACGTCATCGTCCAGAATGGCTATAGCATCGTATTTTTGACCCAGCTTGAAATGTTTATAGGCCTTATGTAAGGCTGACGCCTTACCAACATTTAACTTCAGCCACATTACTTGGCCGCCGGCATCGAGCGCCTCAATGACAGTATTATCTTTACTACCATCAGATACGACGTAGACCGGGAACTTATTAGCCAACGCCGCCTTAACGGTGCGGGCGATGGTTTTTTCGCCGTCTTTTGAAGCAATTAAAAAGGCTACTTTGGAAACCTTTTTATAAGGGTAATTTCGATTCCCGCGCTGCTTTTTAATTTTTTTTGCCCTTCGATACTCATGAAATACAGCAGCAATGGCCAAACTTATCGTTAAGAAAGTGATAAGCGGCATAAGGAACGCGTGTTCGAAAAAACCGATTGTCATCTATAACTCCATCTCCGAACAGTAGTAATTATATCATATTAGTTTACTTATTGCAATATTATTATATTAGCTATTTACATTTATGCTTATTTGTGTTTTAATCTTCACTAAGAAAGGAGAGTGTATTATGTACGGATCCGTACTAGGTACTTCTGTCACTGCCGGTTCGGTGGCTGTCTTGCCAAGCACTAGCGGGAGCAAGCTATCTTTAGCAATAACACTCGCTACTCTAACTGCAGGATTAGCAATAATCGCAATTACCGGAGCGCGGGCTTTAGCTACTAGAATCTTTAGCGCTTAAGCCTGACTCAGCTCAAAAAAATGCACCAGTCACACGGTGCATTTTTTCTTACTCTTTTTTAATGTTATCGGGTACTGAGTCAAGCATAAGTACTAAGCAATATAATTGACTCGGTGGGTAATTTATAATATCTTAAATTCATCAAGGGGTTGGGGTGGGCGTTATTAACTAAGCCCTAAAAGGAGGTGTCAGGAATGATAAAAAAACTAATACTAGCCCCGGCTTTTGTGTTTGCGATCAGTCTAGGGTCGCTCTTAGAATTCGGTTCTGTCGCTTACGCCGATCCGGTATCATGGACCGGCCAAGGTGTAAGCAACGGACAGCTTGAGAGCGTTGAGTGCGATAGCCAGAACACGCCGTATCTTTTATGGATATTTACGGGTGGCGGTGCAAATGGCGCAACGTCTGCCACAATTACCATTACTAGTAACGGAGTAGTTGTTGAAGGTCCAACAGCCATGACTCAGCAAGGTCAAGGAGCATTTCATTACACTAGCGGCTTCTATGACCTTTCTACAATAGGAGCTTCCGTTATCCATAACAACAACCCCGCTAACCATCAGCTAGTAATCAGTCACGGCTGTCCGGGTGAAGAGGGTGAGAACGGGAACGGCGAGGTGGAAAACGGTGAAGAAGGAGTGACTTTGGGTGAGCAGGTTGAAGCACCGACCGGAGCTGTCAAGGCCGGTGTAGGCGGCACTGCGAGCTCTACTGCTTTACTGGCAATCGGTCTGGGAAGTTCGTTAGCTACCCTTGGTTACGGTGTTTACCGATTACGCAAAAGCGAATAGAAAATAAATATTAAAACATCTTAAAAACGGCGGCTTAAGCCGCCGTTTTTTTTATAGTGCCGCGGCGGTCTTATCAGTTTGATTCTCGACTACGAGTGAGCCGTAGACTATCAGGTTATCGCTATAGCGGCGCTGGTAACGGTCCCAAGTGCCAGTGCAAGTAATTAACCTAATCCCGGCATAGTCTATGTTTCCATAGACTTCTTCTGTCGGGAAACCGACCTGTGGTACCTTTTTAACGTCATCCACTTTAAATTTAACGGTTGTGCCATCAGCCCGGTCTATTGCGAATGTATCACCTGGAACCAGCTCACGCAGGCGCCAAAAAACGGCGGGTCCACCCGGCCTATCTACATGGCCGATAACAATGGCTGGCCCGAGCTCTCCCGGCGTGGGAGCCTTGGTATACCAGCCCACAACGTAAGGATCGCTAGGCACTTGGATGGTGCCGTCAGCTTTTTTACCCAGATCAGTAAAGGAAGTGTTGACGGCGATTTTTGGAATACGGAGCCGAGTTGGTTCGGACCTAGACAAGGCGACAGTTACTTCAGCAATCTCCGGCTCTTTGGGTTCGACGGTTTCTAACTGGCTGGCAGCTACCGGTTCATCTATGATGATTGGCTGGTTCAGCCTATAGCCAAAAAACATAACCCCGCTAATCCCTAAAATTAGTGGTACAAGTGCGGCGTAACGGTGCCTGTACCAAGGAGCAGGCGCCTTGGCAAACCGCCCGCGTTTGTCTCTATGAATTTTTTGCTGGCTCGAGCTGGCAACGAATCGCCCTTTTTCATCTCTTATCCGGGCAGGGTTACGTTTAGCGAGTTTAAGACGGTTGACCTTAACAAACCGGCCGTATTTATCCCGTTTTTGATGGCGTTTTGATGTCGCTTTAATAAGGCGGCTTTTTTCATTCGTTTTGCCGCGTAGTTTTGCTTTATTGGCTATAAATCTCTTCTTGCTTGGCATGGTTTTTACACGGGCAAACAGCCGGCCCACCTCCGGCTGTCTTTTACTTTTAGGTGGCTTCTTGTGAGTAGTTGCCACAGTTTATTTGCCTGTTCCTACTTTGGAATCTATTAGCTAAAGAAGCGGCGGATTCCAAAACCGGCACCAAGTACGGAACCGAACGCACCGACGGCAGCGCTTAAGCTTGAAGCAGCGCCGAATCCGGCACCAACTCCGCCCTTAGCAGCTTCGGCTTGGGCACCCAAAACTGCGCCAGTTGTAGACGCGGCAGCATTAGTAACGTTTGTTACGCTGCAGTTTGGCGAAACAGTGATGACCACTGACTGGCCGTTGCTTTGGCTGTTGGACTGACTTTGGCTATTGGTGTTATCACCTAGCTCATTGTCTTCCTTCGGGCCACCTCCCAGCTCGTTGCTGTTTGAGCTAGACTGGTCGTCGTTCTTCTGGTCATTATCGTTCTGATCAAGCCAGGTCTTGATGTCATCGAACCGAACAGAACACTGACCAACATTGATGGTCTTTGTGTCGTTGTCGTTGTTAGTTGTTGTTGTTGTGTTAGTTGATGTATTGTTGCTGTCGTGAATCGAGTCGGCAGCAACCGGTGCGGCCGGAGCCAGCAGTAAAGCGGCTGAGGCCATTGTCGAACCGATTGAGTACTTGAGTATATGCATATACCCTCCATGTGTTAATGATGGTTTAAATATACGATTAATATTTACGCGGTGTCAATTAAATTTTATAATACTTATGCTTATTCTGTTTCAGGGTTTGAGAAATAACACTTTGGCCCTTCCTTAGTAGTTGCAAATTTTACATTGTTTTACGGCCAGCTTATACTCACTGCTTTTACCCGTGTTGTTAGCTTATAACCAGTAAAGTATAATTACATCTGTTAGGCGGGATTCGTATAGCGGTCAATATATCAGTTTTCCAAACTGAGGACACCGGTTCAACTCCGGTATCCCGCACCACACACGCCCCCGTAGCTCAGTGGATAGAGCAGGAGACTTCTAAGCTCAAGGTCGTAGGTTCAAATCCTACCGGGGGTACCA
>JBBDKW010000008.1:16566-27496 GCA_040879175.1 Saccharimonadales bacterium (SeqCode) | reverse complement strand
ATGATCAAGATCTTTATCGATATAGTTATTGAGAACATTCGCCGAGCCTATTATCAAAGTTAGCCCGCCCAGTAGATAAACAGCCATCCACAAATAAAGCCACTTTCCGAGCACAAACTCGGAAGCGAATAAAAACCCGGCCAGCGCCGTTACAACATTAGTGAGAGTCCGCTCCGGCTTAGCCAAACCATAGTAGATCTTAATGAGATTGCTGATGGAGTTGAAAGCCTTCATCTTCGATAATGTATGTTTCAGTTTGCTGGGGTGATGTTCCGTGCCCCCCGCGATAATTCAAATTCGCCATAATCCACAATGAGCCAAACACCAAAATGATGACTATGGTCGCCGCGAAGGTCAAGACGGTTAGGTTCCAGCGCGGCTTGGACTCCCGACCCAGATGCAAGAAAAAGACCAATTGCGCAAACAGCTGGACTAACGCCAATGCAGCAATCCAAGCAAACAAGAAGCCCTCAGAGAATATTTGCCTATCGGAATCGACGTAGCGCCAAACTAGCAGAAATGCCGCCAGCGTCAGGCTCAGCGAGAAGATATAGCCGACGATATAGCTCCTCTCGGTAAGCTTGTCTTTCATTTGATAATCCCCATTAGGTAAACAATGGTAAAGATGAATATCCAGACAACATCAAGAAAATGCCAAAAAAGACTCAACATCGTAATCTTCTTGAGGCTGCTTTTGAATAGGCCGCCTCGGTAAATTCGGATCAAGAGAGTGCTCATCCATACCAGGCCGGCTGTAATGTGGGCTCCGTGGGTTCCTACTAGCGTAAAGAAGGACGTTAGAAAGGCGCTACGGCGCCAACTGTTACCTTCCTGATATAAATGGTTGAACTCTCTTATTTCTAGCGTTAAGAAGGCCGCTCCCAAAAGGGACGTTACAGTCAGCCAGGTTAGAACCATTTGCCTGTTTCCCTGCCGGGCGGCTAGCCAGGCCAAACCAACACTGAAACTGCTAGTCAGAAGAATCAGAGTTTCGGCAAGGACGAATGGTAAGCTGAATATCTCCTGGCCCGATACTCCGCCGAAAGTATTGTTTCTTAGCACAGCAAAAGTGGCGAACAAGCTGGCAAACAACACGCAATCGGTCATCAAATACACCCAAAACCCAAAAACAGTTTTTGACTCTTCTGTCTCCAGTCTACTGTCTACTGTCTGCTGTTCTATCATGCGTATCGTCTCCTGATGGCGGCTTCGACTTTGGCTACGTCGGCGGCCGGGAGCGCGTATTCATTTTTCTGGCCCAGGCTGCGCAACACTAAGCAGCCGATGATTGCTATAAAGCTTACGATCGCCAGCCAATAGATATGCCAAACTACCGCAAAGCCGGCAGCGAAGGCAAAACCCGAAATTATCAGCGCCAGCGGTGTGTTTTTAGGAATATGGATAGGTTGGTATGGCAGACGAAGTTTTGCTTGTCGGCTTTGCTTGGTTGCCCAAAAAGCATCGCGCTCGGCAGCCAGAGGTATGTGTGCGAAGTTATAAAACGGCGGCGGCGAGACGGTTGACCACTCCAGCGTCCGGCCGTTCCAAGGGTCGCCCGTGGTATCCAAATTGGCCTTTCGTTGCTTTAGGCTTACATATAATTGCAAAGCCTGAATAGCGATACCGGCGCCAATAACTACTACCCCTAGCCCGGCGACAATAAACAGCGGCTGCCAGCCAAGCGAGGCGTCATAACTATCCAGCCGGCGGGTGGCGCCCATTAACCCTAAGATATAAAGTGGTATAAAGGCCAGCAGAAAACCGACAAACCAACACCAGAAGGCGTATCTTCCGAGCCGCTCGTTAAGCTTGAAGCCGAAAATTTTCGGAAACCAGTAGATTAGGCCGGCAAAGAAGCCAAAAACTACGCCGCCGATAATCATCGTATGGAAGTGGGCCACCAAGAATAAGCTGTTGTGCAGCTGGAAATCGGCCGGCGGTATGGCCATTATAACGCCGGCTACGCCGCCAACCGTGAAGGTTGCCACAAAGCCCATAAACCACAGCATTGGCGTGGCGAATCGAATACGGCCACGGTACATAGTAAACAGCCAGTTGAATATCTTAACTCCGGTCGGCACAGCGATGGCCATTGTCATAATGCCAAAAAAGGCGTTAACATTGGCTCCGGCCCCCATCGTAAAGAAATGGTGCAACCAGACTATAAAAGACAAAAAGACAATTGCCCAGATTGCCCAGACCATCGATGTATAGCCGAACAGGCGCTTGCGTGAAAAAGTCGGTACGATTTCCGAAAAAACGCCGAAGGCCGGCAGAATAAGAATATAGACTTCCGGGTGCCCCCAAGCCCAGATAAGATTGACGTACATCATCGGGTTGCCGCCGAAATCGGCTGTAAAAAAGTGCATACCGAGCGTGCGGTCAAGTGCCAGCATTGTCAGGGTTGCCGTCAATATCGGGAAGGCGAAGAGTATTAACACCAGGCTGCCCAGGACGCTCCAGCAGAACATCGGCATCTTCATCAGGCTCATACCCGGTGCTCTCATCTTTAGTATTGTTACAAAAAAGTTGATACCGGAAAGCAAACTGCCGATTCCGGCTATCTGTAGCCCCCAAATCCAATAATCTACCCCTGCTCCGGGGCTATATGCCAATTCTGATAAAGGCGGGTAGGACAGCCAGCCAGTGGCGGCGAAACCACCGACCACCAAAGAGGTATTAATTAACATCGCGCCGGCAAAGAATAGCCAGAAGCTAGTGGCGTTTAAGAATGGAAAAGCCACGTCGCGGGCGCCGATTTGCAACGGGACGATTAGGTTGAACAAACCGAACATCAACCCCATCGCCACAAAGAAAATCATTATAGTGCCGTGGGCAGTGAAAACTTGCTGGAACTGGTCGGAGGTTAAGAATCCACCGCCATCGCCGGCGGCCGTCGCTTGTTGGGCGCGCATCATCGCGGCATCGGCAGCGCCGCGCAGCAGCATCAACAGCGCCGTAATAATGTACATAATGCCGATTTTTTTAGGATCGACGCTGGTTAACCACTCGCGCCATAACCATTTCCAGCGCTTCTTGTAGGTCAGAAAGGCTACGATGGCTATACCGGCTAATACCAACGACAGTTGTCCGACGGCGGTCACTGGGCCTTGGTAAAGAGCATCGAGATCGAGTTGCCCAAGCAGACTCATATTGGCGCTCCTAGGCCGTAGCGGCTTGGCTGCGTGTATTGGCTGACTATCTGGTGGTATAAATCTTTCTCAACCGATGAATAGTAGCCGATAGGCGTATCTTTACTGGGCTCGGATAGCTGTCCATAAGTACCCATTGTCAACCAGCTGCGATATTGCCCGACCAACTGGATCCATTTGGCGAAATCGGCCGCCGAGACCGAATTGGCTATAAATGTCATATCGGCAAACCCCTCGCCGCTGATGTTGGCCGATGAGCCTTGGTAACTACCGACGTTATTGGCCATCAGATGAACTTTGGTAGACATTCCGCTCATGGCGTAGATCTGGCCTCCAAGTTGCGGAATCCAGAAGGAATTCATCGGGGCGTCGGCGGTAACATCGAACGCGATTGGAGTTTTTTCGGGGAATTGGACTAAGTTGACGGTAGCGATGTTGTAGTCGGGATAGATGAATAGCCACTTCCATTGCAGAGCCACAACCTGGATGTTAAGCGGTTTGGCATCGGCTTGCAGCGGCCGGAAAGGGTCGAGCTCGTGGGAACCTTTCCAGGTGGCGATTGCCAATATAGTGATAATCACCAGCGGTACTCCCCACCAGATGGACTCGATCAGACGGCTATGGTCAAAATGAGGGTCGTACTTGGCTTTTTTATTGCCTTCGCGGTAGTTCCAAGCAAAATAGACGAGCATAAAGTAAACCGGAATGACCACGATAAGTGATAGCGAAACAGCCAGCACGATCAGGTTGCGTTCTTTTTGGCCGATGGGCCCATCCGGATTTAGCAGTGGGATGTTGACATTTTGCAGGTAGATAACACTTACGGAAATCAACCCCAAGATCGCCAGTGCAATAACAGCCAACTTCGACTTTCTGCTCATGCTTATCACTAATTGTAGCAGTTTTAAGCCTTTGGAAGGCGCACCGTAAAGACCGAGCCTTTACCTACGGCCGAGCGGACTTCGATTAAGCCGTGGTGCTGGTCGGCGATTTTCTTAGCAATCGCCAGCCCCAGGCCATAGCCATCGGCCTTTTGTTTGTTGCGCGAGTGGTCGGCGCGGTAAAAACGATCAAATATACTTGGTAAGTCAGCTTTTTTAATACCCTGCCCCTTGTCGCTGACGCTGATTTCGGCGAACTTGCCGTGCGTTTTAACGTCGATATTAACTTGGCTGTCTTTGGGACTGTATTTGATGGCGTTATCGAGCAGAATGACCAACAGATCGGTGAGTTGCAGCTGATCACCCTTGACTGAGATAGCATCGATTTTAGCTTGTGGGCTGATTTTGATTTTCTTAAGTTCGGCGGCTTTAGCAACCCGCTGCTTGGCTTTTATGATTACGTCTTTTACAGCTACTTCATTACCCAAGTCGGCCCCGCCGTTGGTATGAGCCAATGTTAGTAGCCCCTCTGAGAGAATCTTCAGCCTACCGACCTCTTCCAGGTTGCTTTTTAGCAGAGCGATAGCCTCAGATTTAGTCAGGCTGGTCTTTCTAAGAGCGACTTCGTTTTCTGTCTGGATAGCTGCAATTGGCGTCCGCAGCTCGTGTGAGGCGTCAGCCGTAAATCTTATTTGTGATTCAAGTGCTTCCTCGATTGGTCTTAGCGTGCGCCTGGCCAGTCCGTAGCTGACAACCCCGCCGCCGGCCAGTACCAGCAAATTAAAAATTATCAAATTGCCTTTAAGCTGGCTGCGGTCTTCCTCAAGCTGCTTTTGTCGCAAATCGGCAAACTCACTAGCGCTTTGGGGTCCGAGCAGCCCCCTAAAATAACCCACCTGGCGTCTGGCATTGTCCTCGAGATGGCTACTGGATACATGGTATAGGGCGAAGCTGGTGCCAATGCTTAGGGCCATAATAATCGCCAAATACCACAGAGTTAGCCTGACGGCCGCCGAATGAAACATCAGACGCTCCCTCCGGTCGGTCCAATGAACAACGAGCAATAAACTTGGCTATTTGCCCATTCATTGAACATTGAACATTTGTCCATCGAGCATTGTAGGGGGTGAAATCACAACTTCACCCCGATCTTGTAGCCGAAGCCGCGCAAAGTATGAATTAGAGGCGGGCTTTTCTTAAAGGGCTTATCTATCTTATTGCGTAAATAGCCGATGTAAACTTCAACGGTGTTAGGCAAAATATCAGCGTCAAAATCCCAAACGTGCGCGATTATGTTGTCTTTGGAAAGCACTCGGCCTTGGTTACGCATCAAATAATCCAGCAACGCGAATTCCTTAGAACTGAGTTCTATTCTCTTGCCAGCCCGTTTAACCTCATAGCTGACGGTGTCGAGCGTTAAATCACTGGCCTTTAATAAGGTGCCTTTGTTTTCCGCCGGCCGCCTGAGCAAGGCTCGGACACGGGCCAGTAACTCATCAAACGAAAATGGCTTAATCAGATAGTCGTCAGCTCCGGCGTCAAGTCCGGCTACACGGTCGGCTATCTGGTCTTTGGCAGTTAAGATCAAAATAGGCGTATGGATATTGCTTTTTCTGAGCTCTCGGGCTATGTCAAGCCCTTCCATTGAGCCTGGAAGTAGACGGTCGATAATCATTGCATCATACGTTTCATTGAGCGCCGCTCCAAGGCCGCTGTCGGCATCATACTCGATATCAACGGCGTACTTTTCTTGTTCCAGACCGCGTTTTATGGCGTTGGCAATTTTTTGCTCGTCCTCGATTACTAGCAGTCTCATCCACCTTACATTTTATCTGAAAACCTGAGAATTATCTGATATATGCCTGTGCCTGTAAGGTAATATATATTTGGTGTCAAAAATCAGACAGAAAGCCCTACAAGTTGCCGGTGGCGTCGGCGTGGTAATTAGTGTTAGCGTATTTGTTCTTCATCCAAGCTTTCCGACGCCGGATAAGCTGCTGTTATTTTTCTTCTTTGTTTTCCTAGTTTTTCATCAGGCAACTAAAATGCTTAAACGGCTTGGCCCCTTTGTGGCGCTGATTTTGATTTATGAATCCTTCCGCGGGGTGGCAGATAGCCTGAATAGTCACGTCAACTATAGCCTAGCACCACGGATTGACAGCTTTCTGTTCGGTAATTTGCCGACAATCCAGCTGCAAAACAGCCTTTGGCACGGCCAAGTCCGGTGGTATGACTTTGTCTTCTACGCTCCCTACCTGTTATTTTTTATCTTACCATTGGGGCTGGCCTTACTGGTTTGGAAAAAGCGCGATGATTATTACTGGCGGGTTGTTGGCACGTACATTGCCGTTTTCTTTGCCGGGTTTTTGACCTTCCTGATGTTTCCGGCAGCCCCGCCTTGGCTGGCATCCCAGAACCATTACATCGAGCCAATAACCCGTATTTCCAGCGATGTTTGGTACGCTTTGGGGATCCAGGATTTCCCTTCTTTCTATAACCGTCTTTCGCCTAATGCGGTGGCTGCCATACCCAGCCTGCACGCCGCCGCCGCGACCCTGTTCTCTTTATTCATTTTCAAACTCTTCGGCCGTCGCTGGGGTATAGTTTCGCTATTATACCCGGCGTTAATATATATCGGCGTAGTATATCAAGGCGAGCATTACGCTTTCGATATCATCATAGGTATTGTGTACGGTGCAGCTGGCTACTTGCTTGTGCCTAAAGCTGCAAAACCGCTAAAGTCCCTGCTCAAAAGGGTCGGGCTTCAGCTTAAATTAAGTTCTGGCACATAAGCTGCTGTTTATGGTTGTAAGCAAAAGGACAGCCGCTGTTGGCCACAATAACGTATACTTAAGGGCGTGAAGTTACAGATTCTATTTAGTTATTTAGACCCGGGAACCGGCAGCATTATTGTTCAAAGTATTATTGGTGTTGTCGCCGGGGTTGGTCTTTTTGGACGCCGAATATTTATAAACAGTATTACCAAAGCTAGGAATTTGTTCAAAAAAAATAAAAAAGACTAGGTCTAATGAACAAACATAAAAACAGCGAACATCCGGACGATCGGAAGTGGCGCGAACGGTCACGCCGATTTATGCGTTTCGCAGCAAACAACACCCCTTTGCCGGAGATACTGTTCATCTCGACCTTTATTCTAATCCGCTGGTGGAACAATTCCGACTTCAGCTACCCATCGGAAATCTTTCTACCAATTATCTCTTTTGCAGTGCTCGTCACATTTATTTTCTATATCTATAGGTTTATTTTGGGAGCTGGTATTACAGCCCACGCCGCCGCGCTCGCATTATCTTATCTGTTATACGTCTTTCAATTCGTCGAGGGTACTCGGAGCGGTAAATTCATTTACAGCTTAATACCCGATAACCTATCAACACCATTTGTTCGAAGCTTAATACTGGCCTTAGTCCTTGGTTTGTTTTGCGGAGCCCTGGCGTGGATTTTATCAAAACTTATAGAGCGCTTCGGCTTTCTCCGGCAACTGCAGCTGTATAAAGTTATGCTCTTTGCGGTGGTGTTTATTTTTTCGGTTCAGCTTATCCGCACCGGCGCTAGATGGGCTGAGATTCGCCACCAGCTGAGCTATAAGTATCCGGTTCCGGCGCTAAGCCCATCAGGCAGTCAAGCTCCATCGAATAGGCCCGATATCTACTATTTGGTATTTGACCGCTATACCAGCCCCGAGGTTCTCAAAGCAAACTTTAACTTCGATAATTCGGCGATGGTTAATTTCCTCCAAAGCCAGGGTTTCGTAACGCGCCAGAACGCTTATTCCAACTACGCCTTTACGATGTCTTCTATCGCTTCAACAATGGCTATGGATTACTTCCCGCAGCTGGAAAAGCAGTTCGGTCGTGATGGCCGCTGGCAATCGGCTGCACCGTACCGCTTTATCCTCAACGACCCACCAATCGCCCAAGTGTTATCTGGCCACGGGTACGACTTTAACCAAATCAGCTCGTGGTGGGACTTCACTCGCATAGGAATTAAAGCCGACGATAATCCCACTCGCTCATACAGACTCAGGGTCTTAGATAAAAACTTTTATTTGAGCGACCTACAGCGCGATATATTCTTCAAAAGCGTGTTATCGCCTTGGCTGAAGAAAGGCGCTACGGTTGGCGACTTTGGCCTTTTGAAATATGACATCGATCGCAATCCGGCAGAGAACTTCGACGCTCAAATGGCCAGCCTGAAAGCTATTGCTGCAAGGGGGGACAAAAGCACACCGCAACTCACCTTTGCCCATCTGCTAGCACCACATCCGCCGTACATTTTTGACAAAAACGGCAACTCGCCCAGTTACGATGTCGAAAGTAATGATAATGGGGTTGATGAGTCGGTTAAATATATTAACGAGCTGACTTATATTAATAAGCGGCTTAAAGAGCTAATAGCCCACATAAGACAGAATTCTCCGAACGCGGTAATAATCCTGCAGCCGGATGAAGGCCCCTACCCAAAGCAATTCCGGGGCGCGCTATCTGCTGATCGTTATTATGACCCGCTGGAGCTGCCGCAAAAACAGATGAAACAAAAGTTTGGCATCTTTGCCAGCTACTTTATGCCGGGGGTTGAACCAAGCGAAGTAGCTAAAATTAGTTCTTCAGTCAACGTCTTTCGCTTTGTTCTAGACAAATATCTCGGCTATGACATGCCAATGCTTCCGGACTGCCAATTGTCGGGCGGTAATAAATTTAACATCTACAACTACACAGCCGTAAACGATCGATTAACAGACAGTCCGTTGCCGGCTGAATGCAGGCGCTATGAATAGTTACCGGCAGAGATACGCTAAACCCCGCAGGGTACCGGCTAGGTTACTTTTTTTGTTTGCCTTATTACTTTTGATTGGATTGGCTGAATTCGCAGTCATCTTATGGAAGCTGGACAGCGACGAGCTGACCACAAGCACCTCAAGCTATCCCTCCGGCAGCAGTCAGCCGGCAGCTGAATCATTCGATAAATCTATGTATTTGGTCAATAAAGCCTCAAGTATCTGGGTGGTAGTTAACAAGGGCCGAATTTTACCGGTTGATCATGTTCCCGACTTAACTGTACCGAACGCTTCGCTGCGTTATAGCGCGGCCAGTAGCGAGATGCGGCTTAAAACTGACGCAGCCAATGCCTTGGAACAGCTTTTTACCCGCGCGGCTAATGACAAAATTTACCTGCGTTTAGCTAGCGGCTACCGCTCTTATTACACGCAGGCCACTATATATGCAAGAGAGGTTAGGACCTACGGCCAGAAGCAAGCCGACAGGCAAAGCGCCGGCGCTGGTCACAGTGAGCATCAGACCGGCCTGGCGGCCGATTTGGCGCCGAAGGATGGGCGCTGCGAAATCGCCGACTGCTTTGCCGATACAGCCGAGGGGAAATGGCTGGCTAAAAACTCTTATAAAGACGGCTTCATCCTGCGGTACCCGGACGGTAAAGAGGACGAAACCGGTTACAGATACGAGCCCTGGCATTTCCGTTACGTTGGCAAGGCGTTGGCGGCTGAAATAAACAAAACCGCCCAGACGCTAGAACGCTTTTTTGGACTGCCTATTTATACCAGCTATCCGAGCAAAAGTTACGAGCTTTTGTAATCGTTAAAAATTATTACTTTCTTGAGCTCTTTTAGAATTTGAGCCGGCTGCTCTGTAGCCGGTATTCTTTTAGATAGATCATCAAGCTGAGGCTTTTTTTCTTCACCGACGGCGTAGATTACGACTTCATCTAACTGCTTAATCGCTTGAGTGGTCAAAGTTAGGCGTATAAAGTCATCCCACTTGTACCCGGCGACCAATTTGTCAGAATCTACCGCAGGGCTCTTAGGTTTGATGCCAAAAATATGCCCGTCCGGGCCCATACCAGCGAGAGCGATAGAGTAGTCAGTTTGCCGCAGGTCTTCTTTAATCATTTTAGAGAAACTATCGGTGGTTTCATTCAGGCTCAGTCCTACGAGTACAGGCTGTAAATTGGCATCGTCCAATTTACAGCCGGCGGCTTCCAACTGCGCCCAATTGGAGTCTTTATGACCAATTGGCCCGTAACGCTCATCTGTCAGAGTGACGGTCAGATTTGTCAATTCTTCTTTTGCGAGCCGTTTAGCCACTTCGGTCACGATTCTGATCGCCGAACCTCCCGGCACCAACCAAAACACCCTCTTGCCCTTACTTAGGTGTTGACTTATAACAACGGTTAGATATTCAACAACCGGCTCTGTAGACGATATTTTTCTAAAATTTAAATTATTTTTCATTAATCTTTCGGTGGATTTATATTTCAGCAAACGGAAAAGTCCTTTGGATGGTTTGTAAACCTTGTCAGGAAATTTTTCGACAAGTTTCCAGACGCATCCGTTGACCGTTTTCGGATGAAAGGTGGGATCTGATGCCTCAATTTTTGAGAGCAGTTCTGACCAATGTAGACCCTCTGGATGCTGCTGCAGCAACTCAAATGCTTTTGCGTTTATACGTCCCGTAACTGTGGAGGACTGCATTCATAGGTTTCCTTTCTATCCTATTGCAATTACCCGTTCTTCCAACTTAGCTTAATAATATTAAATCTAATAGTTCTAAACTTGTCCACTAGCCTACCCAAAATGAAAAACAGAGGCGAAATACCTCTGCTACATTATTGAGTCCTTCGACTATCACTCAGGACATTCGCCTCGTTCGCTGGCTGTAAGCCATGAGCGAGTGAGCGTAGCGAACGAGTCGAATGGCTTCGGGGATAGGATTCGAACCTATATTGACGGGACCAAAACCCGTTGTCCTACCATTAGACGACCCCGAATTAGCGGCTTCGCCTTATGAAGGACAACCTGCGGTTTTCCTTCATTCAAGAGCGGGACGAAACTTATATATATTTTATCAAAATTTACATCTGTTT